>CALIKL010000018.1 GCA_938018055.1 uncultured bacterium | reverse complement strand
TAGATCGCAGAATCTCCATGTGGATGATACTTCCCCATTACCTCCCCTACCACGGTAGCACTCTTCTTGTAGCGAGAGTCCGGGTACAGGTGCAGATTGGTAAACATCGCATACAGAATGCGACGTTGTACCGGCTTCAATCCATCCCTGATGTCAGGAAGAGCACGTGAGGTAATAACGGACAACGCATAGTTCAAATAGCGTGAACGCGTTGTTTCGTGCAGTGGGATGACGTCTACGACGGGCATGAACAGGTAACAATAACGGTCTTCGTTGATGAGCACGTCAAGTTACGAAAGCCCTATCCCATCTTCATCCACTGATTGGAACGTGGACAACTTTTACGGAACGTGTCGCTCAGACAGGTTGCGTATGCGCTCGTTCCGTTTCTCGCTCGCCTACCCCTAACTGTCGTAATGGATCATGTAGAAGTCACCTCGTGCCTCGCGGTGTTGATCCAAAACACCAGCGCGTGTCAAGGTGACCAACAGTTCACTTGCCGCCTCCCGACTCAAGCTGGAGATCTGAGTGAACCCATCCACAGTTACTCGTCCGTATTGCTCCAAATACCGCATTAAGAGCAGCTCGGTCTCACCAAACTCAAAATGCACGCCGTCACTGGAGTGCTCAGTCTGCATCAGGGCAACAGATTCAGGGGACGCTTCCACGCTCATGTCCTCAATACGCACATATGCCGGACCTGAGCCATCCTCCACGTTGGTCACAATGAAATGAGGCTTCCTCGGACTGTCTGGAACGGTAACCATAATGACGTCCCGCTTTGCACTAACCGCTATTCGCTCTGTCATCCACCGGACGGACGGGCGACAATTCATTCCCAGAGCCGTCCTCAAGGAGAACTCCTCTTCTTCCGAATCCCGAACACCGACAATTTCTCCACTGTCGTCGACACCAATAAGTAAGCGTCCCCCGCCAGAATTGGCGAAAGCCACTACTTCCTTAGCTACCCTTTCCGGTTCTGGTACGCGTCGCTTGAACTCCAGATGACGTCCCTCTCCACGCGCTACCAGGCGCTTTATCTCTTCCAGTGTCATTTCGTTGCGTCAGATCTCTACACTCGATGACTTGCCTAGCTTGGATCCGATACGGTCCATGTTTCCTGCTTGGCACTGCGCATCATCAATTGCTGAACGGCTTCCTTTGGCGGACAATGATCAAACAGAATGGAATGAACGGCGCTGGTGATAGGCATCTCTACATCATATCGAGCAGCGAGCTCCATGACTGACGCTGTCGTACGAACCCCCTCAGCCACCATCGTCATCTCCTTTTGAACATCATCCAGTGATTTCCCCTGACCAATAGCGTAGCCAAGGTTTCTGTTACGACTCAACGTACTCATGCATGTTACAACGAGGTCGCCAATGCCAGCCAGTCCGCCAAATGTCCCTTCTTGAGCGCCCATGGCAACGCCGAGCCGCTTGATTTCCGCAAGGCCTCGCGTCAGAATAGCCGCCTTGGCATTATCCCCATAGCCAACACCGTCAGAAATACCTGCCGCAATTGCCAGGACGTTCTTTACAGACCCGGCAATTTCGACGCCTCTCAAATCCGTATTGACATATACTCTCAAGGCAGGCGACATGAAGATGTCCTGGATTGCGCATGCAGTCTCCTGATGCATACTCGCAGCGACCACTGTGGTTGGAGATCGTTTGGCTACTTCCTCGGCGTGACTTGGGCCGTAAAGCACGGCTATCTGCTCGGTGGACGCCTCTTTGAACACATCGTGGAGCACCTCCGAGGTAGTCATCAATGTGCTGTTTTCTATTCCTTTGGCCACGGACACGATCAACAATCCTGGAGAGAAGTGCCCCAGAAGCATTTCTGCGACGCGACGGACGCCTTGGGAAGGCACAGCTAATAGCCAAACGTCCGCCCCAGCAACTGCCTGACCCAAATCGTGGGTAATCTCAACTTCAGCAGGAATCGAAGCGTCCGGGAGATAACGCGGGTTATGCCGTGTCTCCAGCATGCTTCGAACAGCTTCCTCCTTGCGCGCCCACAGAATTACACGTTGTCCAGACTCAGAGAGACTGATGGCGAGGGCAGTGCCCCAGCTACCAGCTCCTATCACCGCGACCCGCTTTTGCTGACCCATTGTCCTTTCCTGAGTTATGCTACAGTCCGAGGTGACATCCCCGCACTTCCAGGGAGACAATCACGCAGAAACGAGCCCTTGCTTCAACCTTAAAGCTCTCCCCTACCTCGCATACCGCGAGCGGCTCTGAACGTCAGGATGCGTCTCTCCGTACCGGCCAACAAACGCTGGATATTGCTCCGGTGCGCGATAAATATACTGGTAGCCAACACCAAACTGAATACAAAAATGGAAGCGTCCAGGCCATCAGCGTGCATTGCGTATTTCTTTATCGCAATAGCACTTGGGTAGACGGCCGTGGCGGAAAGTGATGCTACGGAAACGTAGCGGGAAGAAAACAGCACGAGGGCAAACACTCCCAATGTGAGGAGCATCACGCCCGGCGTCAGCGCAAGCAACATGCCCGCCGTAGTACTGACCCCTTTACCTCCTTTGAAACCCGCCCAAATGGGGTACATATGGCCGATGACTGCTGCCATTCCGGCCAACAACCGGACTACGGATTCAACCTCCCAGAATCCAAATCCTACAGGCAATGGATCCAGACGAACAGTGGCGATAATCCCGGCAGCAAGAAGGCCTTTACCCAGGTCTACGAAAGATGCTACAGCACCTGCTTTCCAGCCAAGAACGCGAAATGCATTCGTAGCACCAGCATTCCCGCTTCCATGTTGCCTAAGATCAATCCCATAGGCCATCTTGCCCACCCAGACACTGGCGGGGATTGAGCCTACCAGATAACTGAGTACCAGAATAACTACAACAGTGAGCATCGCCGTCCAGCGGTCGCGTTAAAGAATTCAAGGCCTAAAATACGAATACAGGTAACTGCCGCTACCCGTTCCGCAAGAAAGAATCCCCCGAGAGGTTACGAAGCGACAACAGTACCGATTACGACCGGCGCCTCTTCCTCACATGCAGCCAGAACAGAGGCCACATCTTGTTGGGGAACCACAGCAATCAGTCCAATCCCGAGATTGAATGCCGAACGCATGTCACGCTCGGGCACATTTCCCAGTCGCTGAATCAGGCTGAACAAAGCGGGTCGATCCCACGCCTCGTAATCAACATCAATCTGTAGCCCTTCTGGCATGATCCGCTTCGAATTTCCTGGTATTCCGCCCCCAGTGACATGAACCAGTCCCCGAACTTCTGCGGCTGACCGCAGCATAGTGATCGTATTGAGATAGGATGTGTGAACGGCCAAAAGGGCTTCGCCGATGGATACTCCCGCCAGTTCCTCGGGACGGTCATGCACATCGTAGTGATTGAACAGGACATGACGGGCAAGGCTGTACCCATTGGTATGAAGGCCTGTGGATGGGAAGCCAATCAGTGCATCTCCTTCCTCTACCGCACTTCCGTCAATGATGTCCTTGCGGTCGACAACGCCAACAATTGTGCCGGCCAAATCATACTCACCCTGTCCATAAATGTCCGGCATCTCGGCGGTCTCCCCACCAATGAGTGCGCATCCATTTTCCTCACACGCTTTGGCAAACCCTTTGATCACGTCATAACCCGCTTCTTGGTCCAGCTTGCCAGTGGAGAAGTAGTCCAGAAAGAACAGCGGAGTAGCCCCGCACACGGCAATGTCATTGACGCAGTGATTCACCAAGTCCTGGCCTACTGTATCGTGCTGATTCATGGCAAAAGCCACTTTCAGCTTTGTGCCGACGCCGTCAACCGATGAAACCATGACAGGGTCTTCGTACGCACGCCAATCAACCCTGAAAAAGGCCCCAAAAGCTCCAATGTCCGTCATTACGCCGTCTGTAAACGTCTTGCGGACCAATGGCTTGATACGATCGACCATCTCTTCGCCAGCCTCTACGTCGACACCGGCATCCTTATACGTGGTCATGTCAGAAAATCTTGATAATGCACGAAAAGCGACTTGGCCCTTGCAGGACACCTGATCGGGCGCTCCAAACTAGGACCTTATCTATTGAGAGATGCAGACTAGCTATGAAAAAAGGCATGGTGTCTCACTCGAACCGACTACTTGAAAGCCAATTTCCCGAACCATCTTTGCCATACTATCCGGATTCGAGCTCCACGAGTGATCAAAATGGGCTCGTCCCACAAGGCCGTTCCCTTTGCTTCTGCTAGACGCGACCACTCCAGGCATGTGAACCACCACTCTTTGAACGGTCCACGGGCACGCCGGGGAAGGTCTTTTGTGATGGGCAATACATCGGCCAAGTATTGCCGAATACGAATACACTCCCGCCACACCAATTTCTTTCGCTCTTTTCCGTCTCTCGCAGTGGCGTAACTTCTTGACGTGCCGCCCTTGCGTAGTCCATCTAGCCGTGTCATGAGCAACATGGCCATGACAATGGCATCAATGTGCGGGTGCCGCCATGTTCCTTTGAAGCCAGCCAGTGAGGCTAACTCGCGAGCCCATGGAAGGATGTGCACCTCCCATGACGTCTCCTTGAACCCGTCTGCTACGGGTAAGGACGCCATGTAAAGCCAACCAGCCGCCGCTTCGCGAGTGATGGAGCCGACCGGTGGTGGGCCGCAAGGTATGTGCACAGGGCTGCCTGCTAGAAACGCCTCGCAAGCTGCTGCCCGCTGACGCTGATTCCAGGAAACATCATCCACGAGTAGCAGATCGACGATCCATGAAGCCCACGCCTCTATCTCAGGCTTTACGTTGAGCGGGGCTGCAGCCCAGAGCCATGAACAGGGATCAGGTACTGAAAAGCATTCGTGAGATGCCATTTTTCGTGGACCGTCATGCATTGCGTGTCAAGCTGGATCGTCGTGGTCGCGGTCATAGAAATGCATCCAAGGTGGATCTTCCTTGTTGAGGAACGCCCTCACTCCTGCTTGGCAATCCGCAGACTTTCGCGCCTCAGCATTGGCGCGTGAAGCAATCGAGAGTGCCTCATTGAATCCTTTATTCTCGATATCATGAAGCAACGTTTTCGTACGTCGTATGGCTTCAGCAGATGTATTGCGAGCGATGGACGCTGCCACATCCAAAACCTTTTCTTCCAGCAATTCAGGTGGCACGGCCTTCGTAATCAAACCTACCTCCTCCGCCTCATCAGCTGTCAACAAGCGACCGGTCAACAACACATCGCGGAGAGCCGTCTCTGAAAGGCGCGAACGCAGTAAAACGGATACAATGGCAGGGACAAATCCAATCCGAACTTCCGTAAAGCCAAACTTGGCTGAGCTGGACGCAAAGGACAGGTCGCAGGCCGTCGCCAACCCGGAACCCCCAGCAATAGCGTGGCCATTGACCCATGCGATAATCACTTTGCTACAGGTACGGATAGCTTCAAACAACGATGCGAGCGCTTCAGAATCAGCAAGATTATCCTCGTCCGAAGCTGATCCCATGGTTGCCAGTGCATCCAGATCAGCCCCAGCAGAAAATGCTTTGCCTGCACCGGTCAGCAAGACGACGCGGACAAATTCATCCTGATCCAACGACGTAAGTACACGCGTCAGCTCCAGCACCAGCGACTGATCCAGGGCATTACGACGTTCTGGTCGATTCAATATCAACGTCGCAATGCGGCCATCCCTACTGTGCTCTATCGAAATCATGAGATCATGTACCAGGTGGAGAACCGTCTATCAAGAAATTGCATCCGCGAAGCTCCGAGGAGGATAAGCGACCGTGAATGGTAAAGCCGCCATCCACTTCGCGGGCGCGATCAGCCGTCAAGATTGCACTGACCGTATAAATATTTGCCAGATCCAGCAGCGCAAGGACGCCTTCCTCTCCTACAGGAAGCGGCGTCGCACCATCCACGGGATCCAGCACTTCAAATCGCATCCAGGGAGGCGTTCTGAATATTCCCTTTTCGTCAGTATAGCACTGTGACATCAGCTCACACATTCCGTACTCGGAAACCACATGAGAGGCCGGGACTGCGAATCCCTTCCGCAGCACATGATGCAATGCTGATCGCTTCACCTCTCGTCGATGCGTCTTCATCCCTCCGGTCTCAATGACAACACTGCCCGGCGGCAGAGGCCATTCTCGCTCTTCCAGCAAATCCAACAAGCCAAAGGCTGCTCCAAAAAGCAAAATGGGATGGGATCGTTCCCGAGCGCCTTCGATTGCGGACGCCAACCCTTCACGATCATCAAGAAAGAAACCCGAGCCAGGTGCCCCTCGCCGATTAATCAGTGTGAGGACCATGTAAACGAGCGAACTTTCCTCGGCGTAGGCCGGAAGATGGGCCAAAATCACCGGATCGCGATCACTCCAGCCAAATCGCTGCGTGATCGCAAGATCGTATCCCGCAAGTACACTACGCTCGTAGAGAGACACCTTTCGGACATAATGTCTTGACCGTACCTGGCTACCCGTTCCCGAGCTGACAAACACCCTTTCTGCGAGTGCCGTATCGAAAGCTGCAATGGGCGTCATTTTGAAGGCTTCCACAGGCAAATACGTGAAGCCCTCAAGTCTCCTGTACACCGGATTGGCCTCACTCTGAAACGTCATGATGGTGGACGCAAGTGACTCAAATGCAGCGTCATCTCCAGGGGTGAGGTGAAAGGGCTTCTGTTCGATTCCTTCGATATGTATGGCCGGATCAGTCATGGTTATTCGGGTCCGGCATATGGATTAAGCGTGCCTTCGGACTCAATGCGATGAACCGGATACAAATCACCTGGCGCAATCCAATCATCCAATAATGCCCAATTGAGGAGACCGTCATCCGATCGTGGTTCCAGTAAATAGAATGCGAGTCTGGCTCGATTATTTTGAGTGGATACTCGCAAGGATCCCTTTCTGATCTCCGCTTGCGATTCACTCCAAGATCCCCAAATGGTTCTTTCGTTGACTTGCTGGAAGGACCGTTCTGATGCAGTCGTCGAATCCACTCGGAAACTGGAAAGGTGCTCGACGACATTTTCACGGACGACATCGAATTGAATACCGTGTCTACGCAACATATTTCCCACGACACCAGCTGATGCCGCTTCTACCACGTAAGCTGCTGGAATACTTCCGTACTCTGTCGGAGTGAAGCGCCCGTATTCAGTCAGCATTTGCTCGAACGTCGAATCCATTCGTGAAAAATAGGGTGCTCCGCTGTATGGGTTGATCCGCTCCTCAACAGCGCCCATGAGAATAGCTGATTCTGAATCGCTGCCGGATGGGGCAAATCGAAGACCTTGCATGAGCCCGGGACCAGTCCGTGACTCAGCTGCAGCTATCACGTTTGAGATGGTCCCTGCGTTTTCCATCGCGTAATCGATAATTGCCTCGACGAAATACAGACTGGAGAGAATGCGCTCCTCGAAGGAAGCATAGGCATAGGCCTCGCTCAGTATGGCAATGCGATCCCGGAGACCGACATAATTGTTGTTGAAGCGTGGACGATGATCAAACGTGTACCATCCAGGCTCTCCCCGCCTGAAGGGTAGATTACCGTAGTAGTACATATCCCACCCGGTTCGCTTCTTGAAGACCTCTGTAACCTGAGGTAAGAGTTGATGTCGGGTGAGCGAGTCTATGGCTGTATCTGTGTTTGGATTGAGTGCCGGAGAATACGTGAGGTGATATCCGTGACGCGTTCCGTTCGTTGTGTGCAGATCTATGAGTACATGCGGATCATAGGCGTTCATCAGGCCAATCAGCGAGGTAGCTTCTGCGCTGCGGGCCTTCATGTGATCCCGATTCAGATCCAGTCCCTGGGCGTTTGCACGCTGGCCCATTCCACCGAATGGGCCGTTCTGTCGGGGTCGGTTATACAGGTTTACACGCTCATTGCCGTCAGCGTTGTAAATCGGGGCCATCATCAGAACAAGCGAATCTGCCCAAGAAGCATGCTCGCCGCCGGCCAACGACCTGATCAACATGAGTAAGGCTTCCTTGCCACTAACCTCACCAGCATGAATGTTGGCTTGCACAAAGACCCGGACCTTTCCTGAACGCCGCACGGCAGCCGGAGACGCATCTGCAACATCTCCAAAGACCAATAATGGTAGTTTGCGCCCTTCGAAAGAATAGCCGAAATGCGTCACATGCAGCTTTTCATGTTGAGCAGCCGCTACATCCACAAACGCCATCAGCTCGTCGTATCGCGTAGTTTCATCGAAAGCCGTCCGCTCGGCTGCGGTCAAAAGGAACGACATGTCAGACTGCTGGGCCAAAGACCCTTGGATTCCGACTCCGATCCCTATCACAAATAAAAGCAAGCGTCGCATAGATGGGTTACTCATGGGGAATGATCCTACGACTCTGGTTTGCAGCAGACTATGTTTATCGTCACCAAGTGCAAACTAGGCGGTCAGCCGAACTAATTCTCCCCTCTCCTCCAACTGATTGTTCACCCTGCAGAATTCATCGAGGCCGAGCATCCAAACCACTCACTGATCGTATTTTTTATCAGCTTTTGTAACAAGCAGCCTCGCACAGGCTACAGAAGGCAGCAACCCGCCATTTCCATGCCTACGGAACCGACAGATATTCGTCTTACGCTTCAGCCGGAATCCCGTGTCGAGCTAATCGACGTAGCTGAAAGCGTTAAAGAGAAAGAAGAGCACTTCTTCGACAAGTACCGCAAGAGCGCGTATGCGTCCCATCACACGACGGCCGGCTTTTTCGAACAAAGTTTTGCCCGGAGATTGAAGCACGATCCTGTTGCACTCGAGAAGTACGTAGGATCGTTCAAGAAGCTGTTTCCACCTGACGCTGACTATCGTCACGATCAGATGGAGTTGCGAGCTGAGTTGAGCGAAGCGCAGAAGCTCGTCGAGCCCAAGAATGCGGACTCGCATTTGACCTACATCGGAGCCGGCCTGGAGAACTGCGTTACGTACCTCAACGACCGCAAAGCGCCGGTCTATTTCGTTGACCTCGATGGCACGAACGGTGAGATGCGTCGTACGCGGAAGACCACTGTCATCGGCTTTAACGAGGAGTCTGTTGTGGAGCAGCGCACGCTGACCATTCCCATGGGCTCCCATCCGATCGGTTCCGTGAACTTGTGGGATCCTCGCGTCGGCGTTCTGCAACAACTTGAGGAGCAAATCAAAGAGCTGGGTCTCGAGAAAGGACGAATCAGCCTTAGCCTTTCTCCGGATGAGAAGAATACGGGCCTGACGGTGAACGAGTACGAGACGCTTCTCATGCGTCACGATTTGCCGGAGGTTCTGAAGAATCCGCTTCGCTTTATGGCTATGCGCGGTATTAACATGCTTCGTGACCCAGGAGCCATCAAAGAGAAGGCCAAGGATTACATGAAGTACGATCTTGTTCACGTCGTAAACGAGTTCATAGACGCGACTGGCCTCAGTGAAACGAAGGTCGAACGCATCATCGACAAATTCTTCCAGGTACCGGCCAACCGATTTCTCCGCATGAAGCGGAAGGTGGACCTGATTGTCTCAGATCAAGGAACTGGAGAGGGCCGCATCATCAACGGCACCTACCAAAGTCCCATCCTGGTCCAGTGGCGCAGGAATGAGCAACACACCCGGGAGATCCAGGTCACGTTCAACCGATTCGAGTAGTCGGCTCCTGCAACACGCCAGGCACCAAGCTCAAAGCGAAAGAAATGCCCGGTGTTGCTTATTTCTCTGGTTCAAATCAGGGAGTGGGACTGCACACCATCTACCGTGATGCAGCTTCCAGAGACCCATGAGGCGCGCGGCGAGGAAAGAAAAGTCACCACATCGGCTACTTCTTCAGCCGAGCCGAAACGTCCCAAAGGAATATTGTCGGCGATGAACTTGGCCATGCCTTCTGGATCCTCCTTGCAACGTCGATCCCACGATCCCCCTTCAAACCGGATAGAGCCAGGAGCGACCGTATTGACCCGTATGCCGTGACCTCCTAATTCAATGGCCATGATCTTGGCTGCACTGATCAGGGCAGACTTGGTTGTGTTGTAGATCGAGAGTCCAGCACCACCGGCTTCGCGGCCGAATATGGAAGAAATAAACACCATAGAGCCTGATTCCGATGCTTTCAGCGAGGGAATGACTGCACGTGCTGTGCGCAGATGCGCCTTCAAATTCAACTCAAGAATATCGTCCCAATCCTGATCACTGGTATCCTCAAATTGGCCACGCCGATTGCCCCCCGCGTTGGCGACAAGGATGTCGATACCTCCATACAACGAGACAGCTTTTTCTGCCAACTGGTCTCCTGCTGAAGGATCCGTGACGTCGAGAGCCATTCCGTGCACCTCTGAACCATGTGCGCGGAGCGATGCCACAGCTGCATTCAACGCATCGGCCCCGCGAGCACACACCAGCAATCGGCAGCCCTCTTTGGCCAAGCTTTCTGCAATTGCCAGTCCGATTCCACGGCTGGCTCCACTGACAATGGCGACTTTTCCGTTTAATCCGAGATCCATGATTCAGGAACGTTGAATGAGAAGGGTTGGCATTTGAGATTAGAAGACGAGTATAGCGATCTTTCAGTGTTCGAGCGCGTTCTCACAACCGATTTGACACGAACTCCGATAGACAGCACTCACGACAGGAAATCACAATCCAAACACCGATACGCGTGTGTTCGTATTTGCCTGATCCTTGCGACCCTATTCCTATGCTAGATTCATTCGCATTCCTTCCCGCGACTGCTGATTGTTGGCTTTACGCCACTGATCGTCCTCTTACGAACGATGAAGTGACGTTCCTGGAATCGCTGTTTGATTCTTTTCAGAAGGAATGGTCCTCACACGGTCGACACGTTTCCGGTGCATGCAAGGTCCTTGACAATCGAATCGTACTCGTGGCGGCCCACGTCGCGAATGGTGACATTAGTGGATGCGGCATTGACAAATCTCTTCACCTCCTCCAGGAAGCCGCTATATCGCGTTCCTTCGCCTGGGTCTCTGCCTTGAACATCGTTTATCAGGATAGCCAAGGCGCTTGGCAAGTCGTTTCACGTGCGCAATTCAAGACGCTCGCCACACAGGGTATCGTAAGCGATACGACCCGCGTCATTGATCTCTCTATTCGATCTTTGGGAGCTCTACGTGAAAATGGGATTTCCCGGCCTGTATCAACGTCCTGGCACGCTCGCTTACTCCCGCAGACGGAAGAAGCGATAGGCTGAGACGGGTTGGTAACGAGACTCAGATTGGAAGATGGAAGTGCCTGAACGGGTGCAAAAAGGTGTTTCCTTTGGAACAAGGGTATGGGCACGATTATTGGTGTCTATCGATCGCTAGATACAACCCTCTGCCCTCATCCGATCAACCTCCCGACTCCATGCCGCTTCTACGCATTCGACATGTCGCCGGACTTCTCGTCCTGTCGATATTCCTGAGCGCACCGGTACGTGCGCAGTTCTATCTGAACCAGGGAGAACTGGCTGAAATCATGCATGAGTGTACGCCCGAGTTGGAGCGTCTGCCGAACGTGCGCTACACCTACAAGGTGCTTTATAACTCGAGGGACAACAACGTTCTTGCCCGGAACACCTTTTACAAGGTCATTGGCGACGGGGATGTCAATGTGGGCCGTAGCCGTTCTTTGTTGGTGGGCTTGCTGAACAGGAAGTTGATGCACCAAGTGTCGATTGGAGACACGTTGGTAGTACCTGACAAATGGGATCTTGATTTCTGCGCCTATTCCCCTTTCCCGCGTTTTTACGCGGGTGGTCTGTCCTTTGAAAAGCTCTTTGTGATAGACAAGTCAATCCAGGCTTGGGCGGCCTACGAGTCCGGTCGCCTGGCTCGCTGGGGGATTGTCAACACGGGTGACCCCAATCACCGTACGCCCAACGGCCGGTTCAATTTCAATTGGAAAACGGAGTATCGCGTTTCGTCTCACAGCCCTCCAGGAGAGCCATGGGAGATGTATTGGGTATTCAATTTCGTCGAATCGCGGGGAATACACATCCATCAGTATCCCATGCCTAGCGGCGGACCCATGAGTCACGGCTGTGTGCGGCTCGTTGACGAAGATGCACGCTGGATCTACAACTGGGCCGAGGGTTGGACGAAAGGGTCCAGAGGATTCAGGTCCGGTTATGGAACCATTGCCAAGCCTGGCACGACCTTTCTCGTGATCGGTGAAGATCCTCTTGGACCACCGATCACCTTTTCGCGCGACGGCCGCATGCCCGTCTTGAACATGGTGTCCTTGCCCACACATCCGTACGACGTGCCGCCGGGTACCGATCAGCAGCGCTATTTCGACCGGATCCGAGGCACCTCACCCTGATCCGGTAGGGTGGCCTCGTAACAACGAAAACGGGGTCAATCTATGAGCGAGAACAGACGTCCGAACCGGGGCAACATGCTCTCCTTGTTCCAGGAGAAATAAACCAGAAGAGCCTTCCCTACTACGTGGTCCATGGGCACAAAGCCCCAGAATCGGCTATCCTCTGAATTATCTCGATTGTCGCCCATCGCGAAATAATAGTTCTGCGAGAAGGTGTACTCCGTAGTCGGCTGCCCGTCTATCAAAAAGCGACCGTCCGCAGCTAGACCGGTATCGTGTCCTTCAAAGCGCGATATGACACGCTCGTAGATCGACCAGTTTTCGCTGGTGAGAGGGACCGTTATTCCCTCCCCAGGAATTGTGACGGGACCGTAATTATCCGGAGTCCATCCACGACCTGCTGGATACATTGCTGCATCATAAACAGAGTTGGGAGCTGCTACTGCTGGCTCTACCTGGTCAACCCAGGGCCAATTGGCAATGATCTCTGCCGAAATCTCCGTAGCGATCAAACGAACAACCGCCGGATCGGCTGTTTGAATCACATCCGAAATGCCGATTTCCTCCAAGGCCGAGCGATTCAATTGTACGCGTGGATCGGTTTTCGTCACATTCCAGTATTGCTGCATTCCTTCCATGAGGGGAATGCTTTCGCCATCTACCTTGACGAGTTTGTCTTCAATGGCAATGGTCTCCCCCGGAAGACCCACCACGCGCTTGATGTAATGCATCCGCCGCTCGATGACTTCAACATCATCGTCAGGCCAATTGAAAACAATCGCATCGCCACGCTTTACCTCCGTGAACCCAGGGAAACGGGTATGGGGAAAGGTCAATCCAGGCAAATAGATCTCGGTAAACGGGACACCCAAAGTCATGGGCGTACGCGTTCCATAATGCAGCTTTGAAACAAACAGGTAGTCTCCGACCAGCAGATTCTTCTCCATGGAAGGCGACGGAATCCGGAAAAGGTCGAAGAACAAGGTCCTCAGAATGACCATAACCACGATGGCGAACACCATCGCGTCCAGCCATTCCCGGATTTTCCCTTTCTGTGGCGCACCAGAGCTGCCTTTCTCGTTGCTGCCCTGGCCCTTGTTTCTGCTTGCCTTACGCCGCTTACGTTCTTCTCGGCGCACCTCTGATCGGCTTTTTGCCACGGATTCAGTCGTTTTCGTTAGGATCGTCAAGGGGTACCGACTCTGATCCACGGATGGCAGCCGGTCTTCCTGTACTCATATCAGGGCGCTCAATACGCCTGTCGAAAAAAGATGCTCCATCAAAACCCGTCAAATACCAGGTTTGTTGGTCGAAGTTATAGTAATAGTCTGCAAACGGTGTACGGTCAGCATCAGGTATGAGTTGCTCGAGAAACTCCCGCTTGATGATCGGAAGATGGGATCGGTATTCTTGATCTGCAGCCAAGACAACCCCACGATCCCAAGGCCCATTTACATCGAGGACAACAACACGGACCGAGTCATTCAGCATGAACCAGTACTCAAACTCAACGATCTGCTCCCTTTGAAGAGAGTCAGGATCGGATGATTCCACGAGCGTGACGGTTGGCGATCCGAAAAGTGTTTGGAATCGGCTCCTTAGGTCTGCTGTCCGCAAGGTATCAACAGGACTTCGGGAGTTACTGCCAGTGAATGCCCATTGGGTCAGGTCAAAATCCTCTTGGAAGGCTGGGGCGTGCAAAGGACTGATTTTCTTCCAGGACTCCACAGTAAACAGAGGAAGCGGCTCTGGAAGGGATGCAAGAAGACGTTGGTGCTGAAGGTTTTCCAACCATACACGAACCGTATCGCCTGGTAAATAAACCGTTTGTGGACTTCGATACGAAAGCGGGATGAAAGGATACTGTGCATCTCGCTCGGCCAGGAATTCGGTGCGCGCCTGCAGGTATCGCAGAAGCAATTCAGAAGAGGAAATCCGTTGAGCCCAAGCATTGGTTCCAGCTGATGCCGAGCAGGCAATCACGAGGAAGAAGCAAAATGCGCGGAGCGGAGGCATGAAGCGGAATCAGTTTCCCGATTGATACACAGCTTTCCCGACCAGGTTGCAGTCCTTGAGGGAGATTGAAAGGAAGCTATTCTTCCATGGAGAGGACCGCCAAGAATGCCTCTTGGGGGACCTCAACGCTGCCAACTTGCTTCATTCGCTTCTTCCCAGCCTTCTGCTTTTCAAGCAGTTTGCGTTTTCGGGAGATATCGCCCCCATAGCACTTGGCCGTGACGTCTTTGCGCATGGCCTTGACGGTTTCGCGTGAGATGATGCGAGAGCCGACAGCCGCTTGTAGCGCGACATCAAACATTTGCCTCGGAATCAACTCGCGGAGCTTTTTCACGAGCTTGCGGCCCATCTCGTAGGCCTTGTCGCGGTGTACAATCGTGGAAAGTGCATCCACGGGATCCCCATTGATCATCACATCGAGCTTCACCAGATGACTCTCGCGGTAATCCATGTACTCGTAGTCGAGGGAGGCGTATCCACGGCTGATACTCTTCAACTTGTCGTAAAAGTCAAAGACGATCTCGGCCAGCGGAAGCTGATATTCCAGACTGACGCGTTCCTCGTCCAGGTAATTGGTGTTGATGTACACACCGCGTCTATCCTGGCACAACTGCATTAACCCGCCAATGTATTCGGTCGGAGTGATGACCTCCGCCTTTACATACGGTTCGGAAATGGAGTCGATTTTTCCCACGTCTGGCATGTTAGACGGATTCTCGACCGTGATCTCCGATTTGTCTGTTTTCAACACGCGATACTTTACGTTCGGTACCGTCGTGATGATGTCCAGGCCGAATTCGCGATCGAGCCGCTCCTGGACGATCTCCATGTGCAGCAGACCCAGGAATCCAACTCGAAACCCGAAACCCAGTGCCGCGGACGTTTCCGGTTCGAACGTCAGAGCTGCATCGTTCAATTGAAGTTTCTCCAGGGATGTCCTGAGATCCTCAAATTCATCCGCATTGGTCGGATAGACACCTGAGAAGACCATGGGCTTGGCTTCCCGGAACCCTGCAATCGGATCGGAAGCCGGGTTCGCCTGGGTCGTGACGGTGTCTCCGACCTGCGTCTCCTTGACATCCTTGATGGATCCGATGATATAGCCTACCTCGCCTGCCGAGAGCTTGGCAGTAGGCTGCATCGACATGCGCAGGAAGCCGATCTCCTCGGCATCGACCTCGGCACCTGTCGCCATGAATTTTATGCCTTCCCGCTTCTCCAACGATCCGTCAAAGACACGGGCGTACACGATCGAGCCTCGATACGTATCAAATACCGAATCGAATATCAGGGCTTTGAGTGGTGCATCTGGATCGCCTGACGGTGCAGGTACCCGTTCTACAATCTTTTCGAGCAGTTCGTGGACACCCTGGCCGGTCTTTGCGCTTATTCGAAGCACGTCTTCTGCGGGCTCGCCAATCAAATTTTCAATGGACTGAGCCACGGCCTCAGGATTGGCGCCCGGGAGGTCCAATTTGTTGAGGACCGGAATGATTTCCAGGTCCTGCTCCATCGCGAGTAGAAGATTCGAAATAGTCTGCGCTTCAATTCCTTGAGCCGCATCAACGACCAGTATCGCGCCTTCGCAGGCCTCAAGTGCTCTGGAGACTTCATACGTGAAGTCTACGTGCCCCGGTGTATCGATCAAGTTCAGCACATACGATTCACCATCATCTGCCTGGTAATCCATGCGGATGGCGTGGCTCTTGATGGTAATCCCACGCTCACGCTCCAGATCCATCGAATCGAGAACCTGTTCCTGCAACTCACGTTTGGACAACGTGCCAGTCAATTCCAATAGTCGATCAGCGAGCGTACTTTTCCCGTGATCAATGTGGGCAATAATGCAGAAGTTGCGGATGCGGCGCTGTTCGAAGGCCATGCAGAGAAGTACTGTGCGGTGTGTGCGTCCTGGTGAACGCCCTGTAATTGCTGGTACAAGACCCGGTTCCACCCCGGGCCATGAGACGAACGTATTCGTTGCATATTTTGCAGGGCGTGCAAAAACCCAGACAGGGTTCTTCGGGGTCCCTCTGGCCCTCTTCATGTGTTACTTCAACTCATACAGCCTGTTTTTACGCGACTTTTTTTCAGTTTTTTTGAATTGAGGACGTGCGACGACCTCATGAAACAGGTCCTAACACATAGCGCTCCTTATACTTATGACTTCCACATCGAGTTTATTCTTAGCTACGGGCAGATTTTGGGTAATAGCGTCTTTATCCGTGTACTAAAAGCGACTGAGGCATAGTCAACATGCGATCCATCCCGGATGAGCAGTTTCGCAGCTGGAGTCACGGTCTTTTACGTTCTGACGAGAAGTCCTACGCTGAGCTCTTCGAAGCAAGCTATGATGCCCTGTTCGGGTACGCGTTATACATAACGCACGACCAGGCAGCGGCTTCGGACATTCTCCAAGATGTATACCTGAAACTCTGGCAGGTCCGCGAAACCATCGATCCTGAACGTTCTCTTAGAGCGCTGATGTATCAAATGGTCCGGAACTTCGCCCTCAATCACGAACGGCAGAGGAAGCGGCACGCCGCTGAGGCCATCGAAGATGACCACCCCTCTGTCCGCTTTGACACGGTGAATGACGATGAGTTGGACGCAGCCAAGTTGAAAGAAAACCTGCAGCTGTGGATCGACGAAATGCCTCAACGGAGACGAGAGGCGTTCATGTTGAGTCGTTTTGAAGGGCTGAGCCATGAGGAGATTGCCTCATTGATGGATCTGGCACCCAAGACGGTAAACAACCACATCGTTCTTGCACTCCAGCACATAAGGAAGAAGCTGGATGCATTCAGGGAAATGGAATCCTCCTTCGATTAAATCGGAGAGATTCCCTTCCCGCATAAGCGACTTTGAAACGCGAACACACATATCACCTTCCAACCGAGGCCCTCGAAGGCTTGAACGAAGCGCAGCAGCGTGACATTCAGGACATGTGGGATCTCTGTGGCGCAGTCGCCCCAATTACACCGGCGGCCCAGCGCAAGGCAGACGTCAAGGCTCACGTTATGGCCGCTATCCGGGATGAGCGGGAACGTGAAAACGCTCGCCCAGCGCTTCGTCTCGTGCGGTCCTCTGATCTATTTGCATCAGTTTCCTACCGCATCGCCGCAGTGGCTGCCGCAATGGTTGTTGGACTTGCCGTGGTTCTTTCCCCTGATGCAGATCATTACCGGGCCCTCCCCGGCGCCGTAGCTGAGCAAATTTCGCTGTCGGATGGCACCGACGTTTTGCTTGCTGCTGGCTCACGCCTTTCTGTGCCTGGTTCGTTCGGCTCCGAAGATCGTACCGTTGTTTTGCACGGAGAAGCGTTTTTTGAGGTAGAGCCGTCTGCACTTCCTTTCGTTGTAAAAACGGCTGATGCGCGGACTACGGTTCTCGGAACCTCATTCAATGTGCGTTCCTGGCCAGGCAGCATGTCCGAGGCGACGGAAGTAATTGTCGAATCCGGTCGAGTCGCCGTTGCCAACAAGGAACTCGAAGCCATAGTTGAGCCTGGTGAGGCCGTAACGGTGTCTCCATTCGCACTGACTCCTGTTGAGACCACTCCCTCCTACCGGCTTGCGTGGCGCGATGGTGGTTTCTCTTATGACAACGTGCTGATTGGAACGATTATCGATGATGTTGAAAGACGTTTCGACGTTCAAGTCAAGGCTCCAGCATCCATCCGACTTCGTCCGGTTACGATTCACCGAAACGAGGTGACTGATGCAGCAGAATTCCTTGGTGATATTGCAGCAACTATCAGTGTGCGATACCGAGCTACCGCCAATGGCTTCGAGATGTATCTCGACTGACGGATATTTGTGAGCGAACAACGACGTGGCCGATGAGAGTGATCTTGTCGGCCTTTTTTTGTTTATGAGCCTGGCGGAACTGTCAGTCGTGTGTCGCTTACGAAGGGCTAACGGTTGTTTTCAGGCCAAAACAGTATATTTAGGGTCAGAAACGTAGCGCCACCTGTCGACTTAATCCGGCTTCCCCTCTTCCGTCGTTCCAGCCCGCCCGTACTCATGCGTAACCGGTTGCAACGAAAACGCCTTGCGACCCATTTGGCCGCCTTTATGGCGGTGCTGGTTCTCCTGTCTCCGTTTGTAAATCAGTCCAATGCGCAGGACACGACCGAAGACGCCGTGTATACGATGGCATGGCGCGGTATAGCGCTGGACGATGCGCTCAGGCAATTCCAGGAAGTCACGCTCCTTGATATCTCTTGGGATCCCCTCCTGACTCAAGGAAAGCGAACGTTCTGTGTGGCGGAACGCTTACCGGTTGAATCGATCCTGTCCTGCTTACTGGAGGGCACGGGGCTGGATTATATACGCAGGTCAAACGGCCTCTACGTTCTTGAGATCGCCACCGAAGGGCCAGGACAATACGGAAATTTGCGGGGCATCGTGTTGGACGGAGATACGGCCCAGCCCCTTTCCCACGCTCACGTTCTGATTGCTGATGTAAACCGGGTCAGCGTCGCAAACCTGGACGGTCTATTCATTTTCCCGCAGCTATTGGCAGGAGATTACCGCGTCCGTGTAAGCCACATGGGGTACGCGACCAAGGAGCAGATCATCACAATTGCTGCTGGCACGAGCGAGAGCATGGAAGTCGTGCTGGAGTCGGGCGAGCCAATCCTGATTTCCCAGGTGATAGTGGATGGTATCGGCATGATGCCATCATCCACGTTATTAGGGGCTCCACAAGCATCTCAGGAAGAGGTAACAAGCGAATTGTCAGCCGGTACATCCGGCTTGATCCGAGGGCTGGACGCTCTCCCCGGTGTACGTGTAAATGATGCAACAGCCGATATTCATATTCAGGGTGGTGAAGCTGGAGAACATCAATTCCGTCTTGATGGCGCCCCTGTTTTTCTCCCGCTCAACGTTGCATCGTTCATTGGCCCTTTCAGCCCGTTTGCCCTAGGCAAGATCACAGTCAACAAGGCAGGATACGGAGCACCATTGGGATCGCAGATTTCGGGTATCATCGCTGCAGAGCATGATTTGCGTGCACCTCGAAATCGGGTATCATCCGTGGGGAGCAACAGCCAATTCACGGTCCAGGTGGATCCTTTATCCTCCAATGCCCGGCATACGGGTTTTTGGTTACGTCCCTCGGGTACCAAAGTAACCACCCTCAGCGCAGCACGAATCGGTACCTGGAGCTTGATGGCTCCCCCATCGCTAGCAAGGCTCATGGATGACTGGAATGTCATTGACACGTTTCTGTTATCAGCCTTTGCGGAGCAAAACACTCCGTTTGCCAACTTTCCCTCAAGCGGCGATCCGGCCATACAATTTGCAGACATCCACGCTGCCACGAAGATTCAGACGGGCCTGAGAACCATTACAGCGTCCTCTTATTGGGGAAAGTCGAGCCTGGGTAACAATCTGGCTGATGTGGACCTACTCACGGATGGCGATGAAAGCACCATTCGAAACACGTTCAAGGATATCTATTCTTGGCAAAATGGCATGGGGCAGTTCCGTGTCTCTGATGTCCGCTCGGCCCGGTTGCTGACATCACTCGGCGCAAGAGCATCATTTTATCGCCTTGAGCATGATTTTGAAGCCTCGAATTCGAACACGGCTGTTACAACAGAGGATGATGGTAATCGCGTGTACGAAGTAGCTATCGATGCCAATTTGGATTACTTCCCCGGTGCGCGACATGAGTTGGAGCTGGGCGCCGAATGGATTTTAACCGGAAGCCGATTCACCGTTGCCGGCACCCAACAGTTTCCTCTCTTCCATGAATCAGCAGGATGGCGACTGGCTTCTTACGTCCAGGATCGAATCCGTTTTGGCGAACACGCTGTCGTAGAGGCGGGTACACGCTTCACGTGGCTCCAGTCCAACGAAACCCTGTACGCTGAACCGCGCATCTCAGCGCGATTTGATTGGCTGGATACGCCTGTTGGAGGTTTTTCCCTGTATCTAGGATCAGGTCTGTATCGCCAGTTCGTTTCACAGTTCGACATAAGCAGCCGAAGCCCGCGCACTTTTGTGTCCTCCACACGTTTCTGGATGGGCAATGACAAATCGGTCACGCCTCCCAAAGCGGCCCACTTCGCTGCGGAAATGTTGATTCTCCCACACCCCGAATGGACGCTCACGCTGGAGTCATTCTACAAGAGACAGTACCACATCCTTTCTGTGGACTACTCTGCAAGTACGCTGGAGACGGAGTCTCTTGATCAGGCTGATTTCCTGAATAATACCCGTGGATACTCTTACGGGTTTTCCGGAGGTGTCAAGCGACGAATCGGGCCGGGAAATGTCAAGGTTCGTTTCGATCATACCATTTCGATGCGCAGAATTCGCAATCTGTTTGATGATAACGTGCTTTCTGTGCCGTGGAATGAGCCTTATCGCCTAGAAGTCTCCGCAGATATTGCACCTTGGCGTAGACTGGTTCTCGTGAGTCGCTGGCGCAGTATCTGGGGCCGAGAGTGGGGCTATCGGAAAGCGTACTATGATTTCCTCAGTGCCCATCTGAATGACGTTACGTCCCTCCTAGATCAGATGCGGGAGAATGGCGTTTCGGCAGATGCAATTCGTCGAGTTGAGCGGCAGATCACAAATTATGACCTGACTGATCCAGAGGAGCATCGCCTAACACCTATCCATCAACTGGACCTCAGCGCGGGCTACTCTTTTGGATTAGGCGACTATACGCTTCAGCTACGAGCAGATGTCGTAAACGTATTGAATCGCAGGAACACGGCTGAATGGCGCTTCGAAATGGACGAAGAAATCTACTTTGGCGGCGGAAATCTCCCTTCTACCGGACTGCTGGAGCGTTCAGATCGACTTCTCCTGCCCCGTGTCCTCTCCTTCGCTGCCCGACTCACCTGGTAGTCCGTCAGGCGCTTCAGTATCCGCTGACGTTTGGACTAGGGGCATTCCTTTCTCCGGCCCCGTATGGATAGCGGTATCGCTTGCTTCCTCATCCGAATCCCCCAAGAGCTGCTTTTCAGCTACCTCGTGGAATTGGCGCTGAAAGTACAGAATGCCAACCACTCCAAGCACGATGGCCATATCGGCAACATTCCATATGGGAAATAGAGCGAGATACTTCCCTCCCAGGAAAGGCACACCTTCTGGTACAATGCCTCTCCATACATTTACATGGATGAAGTCCACGACCTTCCCTAAGAATAGCGGGTCATCATACAGAATCTTTCCGTAGAACACCCGATCGATGATATTCCCAAAAGCACCACCCAAGACAAAGCTCAAACTGTAGCGATACGGCTTGTACATACCGCCCACCTTGTACAGGTAAGCAATGATCAGAACCGTTGCAATCAGGGAGAAGATGGTGATCATCGCCGGGGGCCCAAACTGGATACCGAAGGCCATCCCGGGATTCTCGGTAAACGTCAGCTTCAGCCATTCTCCCAATACAGGAATGGACTGCCCCTTGTACATCGTTTTAAGAACGATGACTTTGGAGACCTGGTCCACAATGATGACCATGAGCATGATCATCAAGGACCGCGAAATCCACTTCTTGGGTGATGTCGGTTCCATGCTCTCCACAGGTAACGACGAGTAAAGCGCTACTTCTTTTGAGCGAGCTTGGCCTCGATCGAAATCTCAGTGTGAGGCACAGCCTCGAGACGTTCTTTGGAGATCGGGTTTCCTGTAACTTTGCAAACACCGTACGTCTTGCTCTCAATACGCTCCAGAGCACGATCGAGGTACCCGATGTACTTCTGCTCGCGAGCAATCATGAGGTACAGCTTCTCACGCTCCATGGCGTCCGTTCCAGCATCAGCCATGTGAAAGCTGTACGCCGTGTCATTTTCGGCCTGTTCGCGCGCATCAGCCAATTGGGAACGCATCCGATCAACGTCTTCAGAGGCCTTGTCGCGTTTGTTCACGATCAGGTCCTTGAAGTGCGCTAGTTCGGCATCGTTGAATGGCGTAGCGGCAGCGTCTGCAGCATTCTTTGTGTTCTTGGTATCAGCCATGGTATCTCACGTGTTTACGGTGCAGCGTCAGCCTTTGGGAGCCAGCCGAACGCCGATCGTCAGCTTCTCTGTATTGATGTCGAACTCGGAGACCAGTGCGCCTCCCGGATTTTCGGACGGATCCAACTCCAGACACAGGGTCTCGTTCCTAATCCAATCGCCATGTTCGCTGAGGGTTTCGGTAATCAATTCCGTCCCGGTCCAGGAAACCTCAATCCGGTCTGTCACATCGAAGTCGGCCTCCTTGCGCATGTTCTGAATCCGGTTGATAATCTCTCGGGCAAGTCCCTCCTTCATGAGTTGAGGACTGATCTCAGTATCCAAGGCAACCGTTGTTTTGCCCTCCTGCCCTACCAGCCATCCAGAAATCCCTTCGCTTACTACTTCGATGTCATCTCCACTGAATTCAGTGGTTACTCCCTCGAGCTCAAGCATGATCGAACCGGCGTCCACATACGTGTCAATCTGATCATCCGTCATATTGCGGATCGCCTGATTGGCTGCTTTCATCTGCTTACCCAAGCGACGTCCCAACGCTTTGAAGTTGGGCTTGGCCTGTCTACTGACTACCGAAGATGAGCCATGCACGTACTCAATGGACTTGACGTTGATCTCATCTGTCACGATTGCAGAGACCGACTCGATGACGTCTTTCTCAACACCAGGGCCCGTGACGACCATGATTCTTGGCAGGGGTTGACGGACATTGATCGCAGATGCATTCCGCAGTCCCAGGACGATGGACGATATGGTTCTGGCCAGGTACATCCGATGCTCCAGGGCCTCGTCAAATACGGTAGCGTTTTCATCCGCCGAAGGAAAACGAGTCAAGTGGACGGATTCCTCTTGGTAGTGCCCCATAACGCCATTTACGCTACCGTACAGCAATTCGGCATAAAATGGAGCAATTGGCGCCATTAAACGACTGACGGACAAGAGGCATTCTGCCACCGTGTGGTAGGCTGCGCTTTTGTTCGAAGAATCGACATCTCCACCTTTTGCGCTCCAGAATCGGCGGCGATTTCTCCGGATATACCAATTGGACAACTCGTCCACGAACTGCTCAACAGCGCGAGCGGCCTTGGTCGGATTGTAATCATCCAGGGCCTCGCTGACGATCGAAGATGTCGAGTGAAGTCGTGAAAGAATCCATCGGTCCATCTCTGGTCGATCAGCAATTGCAATCGCATCACCGCCTGAAAAACCGTCAACGTTGGCGTACGTGGCAAAAAACGAATAGACGTTGCTGAGTGTGTTGAAGAACTTGCGCTGCGTCTCTACGATGCCACGCTCGGAAAACTTCAGGTTTTCCCACGGTGGCGTATTGCTCATCATATACCAGCGTATCACATCCACGCCATGGGTCTCGATAAGCTGGAATGGGTCGACCGCATTCCCCTTACTCTTGGACATTTTCTCGCCCTTCTCGTCGAGTACGAGCCCATTGACAACCACATTCCGATAGGCCACATCGTCCATGACCAACGCAGCGATTGCATGCAGGGTGTAAAACCACCCGCGAGTCTGGTCAACACCCTCAGCGATGAAATCACCGGGGAAGTTGCGCACGAAGACCTCTTTGTTCTCGAAGGGATAATGCCACTGAGCGAAGGGCATGGCACCCGAATCAAACCAGACGTCAATAAGATCTTCTACCCGACGCATCGTACCGCCATCTGGAGCTGGCCACGTCAACTCATCTACGAAAGGACGATGCAAGTCCACTTCCTCATCATGGTCTGGAAGCTGACCCGGGCACTTCTCTCGCAGCTCGGCGATGGAGCCGATAACCTCGATATACTCTGAATCTGGTGCGTCAGACTGCCATATGGGTAACGGAGTGCCCCAATACCGGCGTCTGCTCAGCGCCCAGTCGACGTTGTTCTTCAGCCAATCTCCGAAACGACCCGTACCAATACCTTTCGGCTGCCAATTGATGGTATCGTTCAATGCCATCAGCCGGTCTTTGATTGCTGTGGTTCGAACAAACCAACTATCTACAGGATAGCTCATCAAAGGCGTTCCTTTACGCCAGTCATGAGGGTAGTTGTGGAGGTAAGTCTCGTGGCGATACATGAGTCCGCGCTCACGTAGATCGCGTGATACCACCTTGTCGGCCTCCTTGAACCAGAGACCGGAAACCAGTCCAAACCCATCGCGGAAATGCCCGTTTGGCTGTACCGCGTTCAGCATGGGAATGCCTTCCTTCAGGCCAGTCTCATAATCCTCGGCTCCAAAGGCCGGTGCGGTGTGAACCAGTCCCGTCCCGTCTTCGGTCGAGACGTAGTCTGCAGCTACGATCTGCCACGCGTTTTCAGTGCCTTCCTCACCGACAAAGAAGTCATAGAGTGGCTGGTATCTCTTGCCAAGAAGATCCTCACCGGTACATTCCTCAAGGATCTCAAATTCCTCCTTGATGACCCCGAGACGAGCTTTAGCAAGCACCATTTCGTGCTCGCCGATGTCCTCGGTTGTGAGACGAATCCGGACGTATTCAATCCTATTTCCCACTGCGATGGCCGCATTGGACACGGTAGTCCACGGCGTAGTCGTCCAGGCCAGGTAGTACAGGTTCTCACGTTCAACGGAACGGAACCGCGTGTAGATGCTCGGGTCTTGGACCTCTTTGTATCCGAGACTCACCTCGTGGGAGGACAGAACGGTTCCGGATCCAGGACTATACCATTGGATTTTGAATCCTTTGTAGAGATATCCCTTACTGTGCATCTCCTTCAGGAGCCACCATACACTTTCAATGTAGCTGGACTTGAACGTGATATACGGGTCGTTCAAATCCACCCAGTAGCCCATACGGGTCGTAAGATCGTCCCAGAGGCCCTTGTAGCGAAGCACACTCTCACGGCAGGCCGCATTATACTTTGCGATCCCGTATTCCTCGACCTGATGCCGGCCTTCCAGTCCCAGTTCCTTCTCTACCTCTATCTCGACTGGTAGTCCGTGCGTATCCCACCCTGCTTTTCGGTCGACACGGAAGCCCTGCATGGTCTTGAACCGACAGAAAATGTCCTTTATCGTGCGGGCCATGACATGATGAATGCCAGGCTTGCCGTTTGCCGTCGGCGGCCCCTCATAGAACGTGAAAGATGGTGCGTCCTTTCGCTGGGCGATACTCTTGGCAAAAATGTCCTGATCTTGCCAGAAGGCGAGGATCTCCTTCTCAGACTGATTTGCAGAAACGTTTTTTGATTCTGGGAAGGCCATACACTAAAGCAGGGTGAGGTGTGTTGGTTTGAACCAGGATTTGGGACAGCCCGAAATATAGCCACTACGGGTTGCAAGAGCCGCTTTTAAAGCGAAGGGAATGCCTACCGCTCGTGAATTAGGGGATTCTTCCCCATCCTTTCAGACGAGCACCTAAGGCAAGCTTGGAATGATAGTCGTGAGCAGCTCACTCATTGGCCGTCCAGCCCTGTCTGCGGCAGCCAGCACGTCCTCAATAGAGATGGGAGACAGGTTATCAGGATCACATTCGTCTGTAATGATGGAGAAAGCCAGTACCTGCATTCCCATATGTTGCGCGACGAGGACTTCTGGAACAGTGCTCATGCCGACGACATCGGCACCCATTCGCTGTAACATCCGATATTCCGCACGCGTCTCCAGATTCGGCCCGACCACGGCAACATAAACTCCTTCATGAATTGGAACGCCAATCTCGTCTGCCTTGGATCGGGCCAGTTTGCGAAGTGAGGTAGCGTACGGATCACTCATATCCGGGAATCGTGGACCCCACGGATCATGATTTGGACCTTCCAGCGGGTTGGTGCCCATCAAATTGATGTGATCCTCGATGAGCATGATGTCACCTGCCCTGTGCTCCTGTCTCATACCACCGCATGCATTGGACACGATCAAGGTCTTGATTCCCAGAGCACCCAGTACGCGTACCGAAAACGTGACCTGCCGGGCGTCATAGCCCTCGTACAGATGCGCACGTCCGTTCAATGCAATGATAGGGGTGCCTGCCAGGCTACCCAGCATCAGGGTACCCTGATGGGACTGTACGGTCAATTGGGGGAAACCAGGAATGTCTGTGTAAGCCAGCTCATGTGAAACATCAATCACATCAGCCAGGCCACTCAATCCCGTACCGAGGATCATGGCCGTCTGAGGAATTGTCTCCAGTCGCTCCCGCAGAAAACTGACGGCACGATTTACCAAATCCACATAGCCATCAATGTCTTGCATTCCCACTATCGCTCAGCCTCTTCGTTGTCCTGCTCCTCATCCAGACCCTTGAGGATCTCGTGGATCTTCTTGATCTCATCATCGGCAGAGTCGTCCGGGAGCACCCGGGACTGGTGGGAAGTGTCCTCATTTAACCCATCGGAGGCGGATTCAAATACCGGAGTAACGGTCCACCCGGCGGAGGATTCGTCTCTTTCTTCCTCTTCATCGACAAGCGGTTCATTCTTGTCCTCGTCGACATCTTCATCGAGGTCTGACGCCTCGGATGCTTCCCAATCATCCTCTTCTTCCCAATCGCCACTATCCTGATCATCATCTTCCCAGCCGTGATCCGACGAGTCAGATTCTTGATCCTCCACTGCATCTATCGAATCCGGCTCAGCTTCCGTGTCCAAATCAGTCTCCAGACCATCCGCCTGATCCTCAACTGCATGCGCTGGTTCATCGCCATCACCAGCTTGAGGCTCTTCCCGGTACATCTCGATTTCTCTACGCGAGGAGGGTTGAGCCAACGTGCGCTCTCCGGTGTCGGCCTCAAAATGCCGTAACATTTCCATTTCGGAGACGAGAAAGGCCCTCAGCTTTGCAACAATCTCCTGCTGCCGCACTGCGTAACGGGCCGTCTCCCGCTTGATCTCCAGTCGGCTCGCGTCGGCCTCTTTTTGAAGATCAACAATGCGGTTCTCAGCATCCTCCAACATATCCACGGCCTTCTTCTCGGCACTCTCAATCGTTTGGCGAGCGCTTGACCTGGCGGTCTGCAAAGCCTCTTCGAGCGCCTCCTCAACTTTCATGTAGTGCTCGAGCTTCATGCGCTGCTCGTCAATCTTTTCCTGACTACGGCGCAAATCATCTACCATTTCTTGCCAACCGGCAGCGATTACCTGCAAGAACGAATCCACCTCATCCGCATCGTACCCACGAAAGGAGCGGGCGAATTCCTGTTTCCGGATATCCAGTGCTGTGATTTTCATACGTCAGCCATGACCAATTGGCCTTCTTGGATCGATGATGAACGAATGGCGCAAGATACCAAAAACAGACGCAGTTCAGCGCGCCCCAAATATGGCACTTCCGATTCTGACATGCGTAGCGCCTTCCTGAATTGCCACTTCGAAGTCGCCACTCATTCCCATGGACAGTAGCGGCGGACCGTCGACAACCCGATCTGACACGGTTTCAGCCAACCTGCGCAGCTGAGCCATTTCAGGACGTACGTCCTCCGGATCAAGAGCAGGTGAGGCCAGAGTCATGAAGCCCCTTAACCGGACTCGCTCCAGTTGGCAGAGTTCATCCATGACCGCATCCAATTCGGCTGGCGCGACGCCGAACTTCGACACTTCCCCCGAAACGTTAACCTGAACCAGGCAGTCGAGAACGGCTTCCTCAACGGCAAGACGCTGCTGCAAAGCTCTGCCCAACCTCACACTATCCAGCGCATGAAACAGCGCGGCCCTCCCGATGATGTCCTTGGCCTTGTTTCGCTGCAGATGTCCAATGTGATGCCATTCGAGCGGCATGTCACGCGTACCAGTTCCAAGAGCATCGGTCTTTCGAATCAGCTCCTGAACTTTGTTTTCGCCAAAAGCAACCTGACCGTAAGAGGCCACTTCCAGGATTGCCTTCTCCGGAAAGGTTTTCGAAACAGCAATAAGCGTCACATCCGACGGCTTTCGACCCGCCTTTAAAGCAGCCTGATCAATGCGGTCCCTGATGGCTTCGAGGCGCTCGGAACGATTCATAGTGCGCGGCGAGTTTCTTTTTGTAGTAGGACGACGGGAGAAATCCGGAAAATGTGCGGCAACAGAACATTGTCCCGGCCGATCGTCACCTGCCAATGGTCTCCTGCCAAGGACGTTCCGGGTCATACTTCAGATCGAAGTACTTCCAAGGCACTTCGGTCATAGACCCCCCGGGAATTCAGATGCCCAATCAGCACGGTTAATCCCACAACAGTTGCCATGATATACAGGATCTGCATTGCCGGTATGGACAACGTAGAATCGAATACAAATATGGAAATTGACCACCCAGCGGCCAGTGCGAGTACGATGCCCGTCAAGGAAGCAACCACACCAAGAACGAGGTACTCCACCGACATGATGCGCAGGACGGTCGAACGCGAGGCACCCAATGTTTTCAGAAGTACACTTTCTTCGATACGCTGGAAGCGACTGATAAACACCGCGCCCGCGAGAACGATCAATCCAGTCAAAATGGAAAAGAGCGCCATGAAACGCGCTACAAAAGCGATGCGGGAAAAGATGGCATCGAACACGCCGAGAACGAGTGAAATGTCTATGCTCGAAACATTGGGCTGTGAGCGGACGATCGCGCTCTGAACGGCCGCGGATGCTTCCTCGTTATCCGTTCGCGTCATCATTACATACTGTGCAGGAGCACGATCCAGCGAGCCGTCGGGAAAGACAACGAAGAAGTTCGTCTGCATGCGACGCCAATCCACTTCTCGGATCGATGTCACCACTGACGCAAGCCGAATTCCCTGGATGTCCCAGATGACCTCGTCACCCTCAACTACTTCGAGCTCGGTCGCCACATCCTGCTCAATGGAAATGGGCACGGGGCCGCTTCCGCCGAAAGTGCCCTGAAATTCGCCGGCTACCAACGTTTCCGAATCGGTCAATTGGTCGCGAAAAGTGGACCGATATTCCCGACGATGGGCCCACGTCGCCCTGGCTGTGGAGTCTTCCCGCAGCGACTCAACAGTCCGACCCTTGACCGCGTGAATTCTCATCGTCACAATCGGGACTTCGGACATGATCGGCAGTCCCTCCTGCACGATCGTCGCTTTGACGGGTTCTACCTGGTCGGGTTGTATGTCGTAAAAAATCAGATTAGGGCTCTCGCCTGCACCTGCAAATGTGATCTGATTGACCAATGTGTGCTCACTGATGAGCATGGTTGTAACCAGGAAGGTCCCCAATCCCAGGGCCAACATCATGGTGAGCGTCTGATTATTGGGCCGATGAAGATTGGCGATGCCCTGTTTGACGGTATACGACACTCCTTTGGGTGGGCGACGAACCAACGCCCACATCAGCAATCGGGCTGTTGCCGCGAGAGCCATGAATACCACAAAAATACCGCCAGCGTAGCCGACGCCCATCCCAATCGTAGGAGCCTGGGCAACAGCAAACCCTGTTGTGCCCAAACCGATCACGGCCACGGTGAGCCACCATCCAACGCTGCGTTGTCGTGTACCTGACTCAACGTTTGATCTGAGTGCTGATAATGGTGAGACGTTCCTCAGGGACAATAGCGGAAGGAGGGCAAAGAGCAACGTGACGCCGAGACCAATCCCTGAGCCCATCAGCACCGCACCCCACGAAATACTGAATGCAACATCCACAGGGAGAAAATCAGCCAGTATCCTGGGAATGATGGTTTGAATACCGATACCTATACCGCTTCCAAGCGCTGCCCCAAAAAGGCCCATCGCGGTGGCCTGCAGCACGTACACCCAAACTGTTGACCCGATCGAGGCGCCGTAAACACGCAGGACGGCTATGGTCTGAACTCGCTGCCGGACATAGACGCTGATTGAGGACGCGACACCCAGGGAGCCCAACAGCAATGCAGTAAATCCTACCAGGCCGAGAAAGCGATACAGATTGGTAAGTGCCTCATCCCAATTTTCGCGCTCCTCCTCGATCGTGTCCGCGCCCACCCGGTACTCTCTCAGTTCAGCGCGCAAGGGATCAATGGCTGCGTCCGCGTCCCTGTTGTCCTTAAAGCGGAAATACACCTCATAATCTGCTCGGGACCCTACAGCCAACAGGGCTGAGTCAACCCGACCAAGCGGCACATAAACGCGAGGACTGAACAACATGACGGCTGCCGATTCTCGCGGAGTCTGTAGCAACCGACCTTCTACTTTGTAGGACACACTACCGATGCGCATACTGTCGCCGACGGCAACTCCGAACTGCTGCATGAGTGTGCCATCGATCAATGCCCCACCATTCCGCAGATAGTTCTCGGCAGCCTCTGGCGGATCAGTCTCTACTGCTCCGTAAAATGGAAACCCAGGCTCATTACCTCGGACGGTTACCAGCCTTGAGTCTCCTGTTCGCGGGAAATAAGCCATTGATGCAAATGAGGTTCGGCGTGATTGAGTGCCTCCCAATGAATCTATCACGGCCTCAGTGCGCTCATTGAAGGGGTTTCCACTCTCAATGCTCAAATCGGCACCAAGCAAGGTTTTTGCTTCTTCGTCAATGGCGGCCCGAAGATTGTCCCCGAATGAATTGATCGATACCAGAGCGGCGACCCCCAGAACCATGGAGGCCACAAAAAGGGCCAGTCGGGCACGGTTTCCACGTGTATCCCGCGCAGCAAATCGCCAGATCCATTGCTTCATGTCAGACTCCAGCGACGTTTTCCGTTAGGGATTCAGCGGCGAAGCCGCCTGATCGCGAGCCCGGGGCGTCAGAAACAATCCTACCACCCCGCAGCCGAATCACACGGTCCGTCATATTTGCCAGATCCAGATCGTGGGTGACCAAAACCAGTGTGGTACCGGCGTCTTCATTCAGCTTGAAAAGCAATTCAACGACCTGCTCACCCGTTTCTGCGTCAAGATTTCCTGTTGGCTCGTCTGCAAACAAGATGTCCGGCTTGTTTATGAATGCTCTGGCTAGGGCCACCCGCTGCTGTTCACCTCCAGACAGCTGAGACGGGAAGTGATCATATCGGTCTCCCAGGCCCACGTCCCTCAGAAGAGTCGCCGCCTCTTCGCGCACATCATAGCGGCCTTGAAGTTCAGCCGGCACCATTACATTTTCGATAGCCGTCAGCGTTGGAATGAGACGAAAAGACTGAAACACGAAGCCAACGTGCTCATTGCGCACCTCCGCCCTCTCATCCTCCGTCAATGAACCGAACGGGTGCGAGCACAGTGTAACGGAGCCTGCCGAAGGCGAATCCAAGCCTGCACACAGCCCCAGCAGCGTGGTCTTACCCGAACCGCTTGGACCTACAATAGCACACGTATCCCCGCCCATTATCGTGAAACCCACGTCGTCCAGGACAGTCAATGGTCTGGATCCGCTTCGATACGTCTTGGTCAGACCCCTCACCTTGAGTACTTCCTGATTCGAATCAAACATGAGATTCCTTTTGTGCCTATTGAATTTTCGGCCCTTGCCGATGTGCTCTGATTTTTATGCCGTGGTCGTTATTACCGCGGCTTTGATTGCCGGATGCGGCAACCCAGACCCTAACGAGCCCGACGAGCCCAACGCTCCACCTGTCTTATCGGAATCAGCCGGTTCAACAAGCAGCGCGTCTTCCGACGCTGATTCTGCATCGGTTCGCATCCTATTCCTCGGAGACAGTATCACGGCTGGCTACGGAATAGACCAAGCTGAGGCGTTCCCCGCACGGGTTGAGACGCGCTTGCAGGGCGCTGGTTACAATGTTTATGGAATCGATGCCGGCGTATCCGGGGACACCAGCACCGGGGGGCTCAACCGACTGGACTGGTTACTCCAAAATAGAGTCGATATTCTGGTTCTCGAACTCGGAGGAAACGATGGCCTGCGAGGAATCAACTTATCCTTGACACGCTCCAATCTCGGCGCAATCATCGACAAAACCCGTGATCTGTGGCCGCAATCACAGATCGTCCTCGTGGGGATGCGCGTCCCTCCCAATCTCGGAATCGATTACACGGAAGAGTTCGCTGATATGTACCCTGACTTGGCAACGGCTTATGAAACCCATTTCGTCCCCTTCATCGCCGAACGGTTCGAAGACATCATGGACCTTGTGCAAACCGATGGCATCCATCCAACGGAAGAGGGGCACGCGGTGATCGCCGAGAAGATCGGTGATGCAGTTGAGCCGTTGGTTCGTCACATCCAGGCAGAACGCATGCAGGCAGACTAACCCGTCTGCCTGCACGTCCCCTGGCGTAGCCCTTGGTCTCGGGCCGTGTGGCCCTAAAGCGCTTTGACCTCGTTGATCACGTTCGTAATCGAGTCCTTTGCATCCCCGAAGAGCATCTGGTTATTCGTGTTGTAGAACAACTCGTTATCGATGCCAGCGTATCCTGGGCGCATGGAGCGCTTCAGTACAATGGACGTAGCCGCGTGATCCACATTCAGGATCGGCATGCCAAATATCGGGCTGGCCTTGTCATGCCGGGCCGCTGGATTGACCACATCATTGGCGCCAATGACAACGGCGACATCCGTGGTCTCGAACTCACCATTGATCTCGTCCATTTCAAAGAGCTGATCGTATGGCACATTGGCTTCCGCCAAAAGGACATTCATGTGACCAGGCATTCTGCCTGCAACCGGGTGGACCGCAAATTTGACCTCAACATCCTTTTTCGCCAGCTCCTCCGCGAGCTCGCGCACCGCATGCTGCGCCTGTGCCACCGCCATACCGTATCCAGGGACGAAAATTACTTTGCTGGCATAGCTGAGCAGAATGGCTACATCATCAGCTGAGGTGGAATTGACAGTCAAGCCTTCGGCTGATACAGCACCGGCAGGGCCAGCACCATCCGAATCCCCACCAAAGCCTCCAATCAGCACATTGAAAAGCGAGCGGTTCATTGCCTCACACATGATGTTTGTGAGGATGAGTCCAGAAGCGCCAACCAGTGCACCGGAGACGATGAGAGCCGTATTGTCGAGTACAAATCCAGTCGCAGCAGCGGCCAGTCCTGAATATGAGTTGAGCAACGCAACAACGACTGGCATGTCCGCACCGCCAATCGGTATGACAAGCAGGATGCCCAGCACCGCTCCGATAACCGCAATGGCCAGCGCCGCTTGAACAACGGGATCACTGACAAAGCCCGCAACGGAGAAGTCACCAGCGCCCATCTCCATGTAAACCATGGAGGCAATGGCGCCAAGCATGAAGAGGATGGAAATCACACGCAGACCCGGAAAAATCACCGGATTACCCGAAATGCGCCCGGAAAGCTTCCCAAACGCCACGAAGGAGCCCGTAAACGTGACCATACCGATCAAGATGGAAAGAGAGATGGTAATGGCATCAATACCTCCCATGACGGCACCACCCATCAGGTCCGCAGCATTCGGGGCCAAAAAACGAGCAATCTCTGCACCGGCTACCAGGGCAGACGCGGCTCCCCCGAAGCCGTTGAATGCAGCGACGAGTTCAGGCATCCCGGTCATCTCAACGCGTTTCGCAAGGATGGCACCGAATCCACCACCCACCACGACCCCAATCAGCATTTGAGCCGGGGTGAGTATCTGCTGGACGAAAAGCGTGGCCGCTACGGCAACCAACATGCCCATGGCAGCAAGTTGATTTCCCTTTCGAGCCGTAGCTGGAGATTGAAGCCGTTTCAGCCCATAAATAAACATGATGGCTGACACGAGATAGGCGATATCAATGATGTTCTGCTTCATCGTAAGTATCAGGATGAGGGTTTGGAGGCACGGATTGACCCTACTCGGGTCGCCTGTTCAGCATTCGCCTATTCTTTCTTCTTGAACATCTGGAGCATGCGGTCTGTGACCATGAATCCACCCACAACATTGGTTGTGGCAAAGATCAGAGCCGCCATTCCGACATACATGGCCCAGGGATCGCCTACCATTCCGGCCACCACGAGGGCACCGACAATGGTGATTCCTGAAATCGCGTTTGAACCCGACATCAACGGAGTATGCAAGGTCTGGGGCACTTTACTGATGACTTCGCTCCCGATAATGGACGCGAGGATGAAAACAATGAGATTGGTAAGCATCGCGTAAATGGATTAAACAGCGCTTAGCTGCATGATTCGGCTTCAGCTCAAGAGGGACTTGACTCGATCATGGACAACTTCTCCGCCTCGTGTAATACACGAGCCAGTAAAGACTTCGTCCTCATCGTTGGGCACGAAGCCGTTTTCGTCCGTAAAGTCTTGAAGCATGGCCAAAAGCGTGCGTCCGTACAACTGACTTGCATGGACGGGCATGTCCGATGTCAGATTCGTAGCACCGACAATGGTCACGCCATGCCTGACCACCGTCTCTCCCGGTACAGTGAGTTCGCAGTTGCCCCCATTCGAAGCAGCCATGTCGATAATGACAGAGCCTTCACCCATGGCTTTGACGGCCTCTTCGGAAATAAGGAGTGGCGCAGGTCTTCCAGGTATGAGGGCGGTGGTCACCACAACGTCGGACTTCCCGATAAATGGCACAAGCAGCTTGACCTGCTGTTTGGCCTTCTCTTCCACCAACGCCTTGGCATACCCTCCCGAGTCGCTGCTGTCCTGACCTTCGATTTCAAGCTCGACGAATGATGCGCCGAGGCTTTGTACTTCTTCGGCAACCGCATCTCGGATATCATAAGCGGATACCTTTGCCCCAAGGCGGCGTGCAGTGGCAATGGCCTGCAGTCCAGCAACACCAGCCCCCAGCACCAGCACATTCGACGGACGAACCGTACCTGCTGCAGTGGTCAGCAGCGGGAAGAACTTCGGCAGGATCGTCGAGGCCAGAAGAACAGCCCGATATCCGCCAATGGAGCTTAACGCCGAAAGCGCATCCATCTTTTGGGCACGGGATATGCGAGGAACCATCTCCATGGAAAGGGCCGTTGTGCCGCGGGCTGCAATACTTTTCGACAAGCCCGGATTATCCAGAGGGGCCATGAATCCTATGTAGGCACCACCCTGCTTCATGAGCGGGATTTCTTCCTCAGAGGGAGGGCGAACTTTGACCAGTATGTCCGCGCCAAATGCTTCTTCCCGGGACCCCAGGGTAGCACCAACCTTTTCGTAGTCGGCATCCTGGTAGTACGCACTAGATCCGGCTCCCCGTTCTAAAACGACTGTGGCGCCGGCCTTTGTCAGGCGTAGCACGACTTCCGGCACAAGTGCAACAAGTCGTTCACCGGCTTCCGTTTCTTTGGGAACTCCAATGGTGTAGGGCATGATGGCAGAGCTGGTTCGTCACGTGACACTGAAATTCGTGACCTATATAACAAGGGCAATCCGCCTCCGCAATGTGCCCTTTCCTGTTGGCCGCTGGCAGGATAACCCCTACAGGGCTACCCCACAGCTGAAAAGGGTTCAAACAGGTAAAAAAGGCGTTTCCCACTATCCCTTACGCGATTCAAATTCTTTCATGAACGAGGCCAGCGCCTGAACGCCTTCGCGTGGGCACGCGTTATAAATGGAAGCTCGGATGCCTCCAACGCTACGATGTCCCTTCAAAGCAACGAGACCTTGTGAAGCAGCCTCCGCGACGAATTGACCTTCGAGTTCCTCAGTAGGCAGATTGAAGGTGACGTTCATATTGGATCGCGAAGCGGGACGCGCGTGACCGCTGTAAAAATCGCTGGCATCGATACAGCTGTAAAGAAGCCCCGCTTTCTCATCGTTGCGCTCCTTCATGGCCGCAAGGTCCCCTCCTTCCTTGATCCATCGAAGTACTTTCTCCACCACGTAAACGGCGAAGACAGGTGGCGTGTGGAAGAGCTTTGAGGAGTGCGTCCGATAATCCAGCATGGTTGGGAGCCCATCCAGGATGCGTTCCAGGAAGGAGTCTTTGACCAAAACCACGGTAACTCCTGCCGGTCCGATGTTCTTCTGGGCACCAGCGTAGATCATTCCGTATTTGTCCATGTCAATGGGACGCGAGAGGAAATCGCTTGATGCATCGCAGATCATGGGGATGCCCGGATCCGGGTCTCCGGCGAATTGCGTCCCAAAGATGGTGTTGTTCGACGTGATGTGGAGGTAAGAGGCCCGCTCACTTAGATCCCACGATGAAGGATCTGGAATATGGTCGTGATTCGAATCCGCACTGCTGGCGGCGGCATGGGCTTGTCCTACCAACTTGGCTTCTGCCAGCGCCTTTTTCGCCCAGGCACCCGTCACAACGTAATTCCCCACGGTTCCGGGCGTCAGGAAGTTGAGTGCGCCCTGATAGAATTGAAGTGAAGCCCCGCCCTGCAGAAAAAGAATCTTCCAGTCGTCGCCGATTCCCAGCAAATCGCGGAAATGCTGCCTCGTCGTTTCAGCCAGCTCAGTGTACTGCTTGGAACGATGGCTGATTTCCATCACAGATGCACCGGCATCCTTGAAGGCCAACATCTCTTGGCGGGCTTCTTCAAGTACGGCGACCGGCAGTGTGCCCGGCCCTGCTGAAAAGTTGAATACGCGATCCATTATTCAGAATTCCTTATGGTTTACAGTTCTATGATCGTGGCAGCAAAAACGTCTTCCAGCGCAGCGATTCGATCAACCACGGACGCATCATTCGTACCATCAACCCGGATATAGGCACAGGCGGCCTGTGCATGATCGAAAATCACGTTTTCCATCTCCTGCACGTTCCAGTTGGCCACACTGATTTCATTCAACACTTTGGCGAGCACACCCACCTTATCCTTATGGCGCACTGTGAGTTGGATCGTCGCTGGAGTCTGCGTCGCCAGGTTTACGCAATTCGGTACTTCCCCATCCTGGGCAAAGGTGATTATTACTCGAGCTGCCTCTTCGGCAATGGCTTCCTGAGCCTGCTGGGTTGAGGCTCCGATGTGATGTGTCAGGTACACAGAGGAATTTGCCGCCAGCGGGTGGTCCAGCGTTCCCGACTTACCTGATGGCTCATTGCTGAAGACATCCAGAGCGACTCGTATGCCCTTGGCTTCGATCGCAGCGACCATGGCGTCCTCATCAACGACGGAGCCTCTCGTCGTATTGATGAAGAAGGCTCCGGGCTTCAATGCTTCAAAAAATGCCGCATTTGCCAGTTGTCTGGTGTCAGGAGTAGCGGCACAATGAAAGCTAACCACATCGGCTGTTCGGGCCACTTCAACAGGCGTCTCCGCATACACTACACCCATCTTGGCCGCTTTCTCGGGCGTAAGTGAACGGCTCCATGCTACGACGTCCATATCCAGCGCCTTTACCCGCTTGATCACCTCTCTTCCTATGTTTCCGGTACCGACGACACCAAACGTGCGTCCTTTGACGCCGGCTGCCTTCGCGTACACGGCCTTATTCCATGTGCCGGCACGAGCATCCGACACGTTATCGGGAATGGAGCGATCCAATGAGAGCAGCAAACCCACGGTCAGCTCAGCAACCGCGGCCGCGTTCTTTCCAGGGCAATTGGCGACAAAAACGCCAACACTCGAAGCAGTAGCCACATCAATCGTGTCGTACCCGGCCCCCGCGCGTACTATCAACTCGAGTTCTTGCGCTGCTTCTATATCATCCGCGCTCACTTTGGTCGAACGCACAACCAGAACCTGTGGTTGATGCATGCGAAGTGCCGCGGTGAGTGCCTCTCCATTAAGAGAGGGCTCGTTGACCAATTCACAGCCAGCCTCTTTCAAGGCGGAGACAACCGAATCTGAAAGGGCATCAGCCAGAAGTACTTTCATGTCGATGGCAGGTTAGGAATCAGGGTCAAAACAAGTGAATCAGCAAACCACTTCGCAGTTTCGGTTCGAACCAGGTTGATTTGGGCGGCATGAGCAGCCCTTCGTCAGAGACATCTACCAGCTCCTGAATGCTCGTCGGAAACATGGAAATGGCAAACTGCGCTTCTCCTGAGTCCACACGCTTCTCCAGTTCTTCTGTGCCTCGAATGCCTCCTACGAAGTCGATATTCGGATCACGTCGCGGATCGGTGATACCCAGCAGTGGGGCCAAAATGGACTCAGAGAGTCTGGAGACATCGAGATCGTTGACCACAGCCGATGCCTCTGTCGAAGGCAATGTCATGGCGAACCACTCACCATCAAGGTAAATGCAGACGTCACCTTTTGCTTGGGGAACAGGATTGTCCGTAGGCGTCAGATCAAATCGTTGCTTCAGTTCTTTTTCAAAGGCGACAGAACCGTTTGGCAAGGATTTAACGATGCGGTTGTAGGCCAGAATTTTCATGTCACCCATCGGGAATAGTACCGCTGGGAAAAAGGCTGCCTCGGGATTTGAGGGCTCCTCGGCAGCTGCACGACTCGCCGCCTTGCATCGATGGTGCCCATCGGCCACATACAGTTTTTCAATCCCCCGAAATCGTTGCACCAGGTCCTCGGTATCCTGGACCCGCCATATTGTGTGCTGGACACCATCATCTGCTGTCAGATCATAAAGGGGATCTGTAGCCATGGTTACCTCAATGACACCGGAAATACCGTCATCATCCTTGAAGGTCAGCATGACTGGCTCAGCATGAGCCTGTTGAGTCAGGATATGCCGTGTCCGATCATCTTCCTTGACTGGCCTGGTCAATTCGTGTTTCAGGATCACATCCGAGTCGTAGTCCGCTACGGCGACACAACCGAATATCCCTGTTTGGCTCCTCCCATCCATGATGAGCCGGTACACGTAAACTGATGCCTCACTTTCCCGAATGGAATCAGGACCGTCAGCAAACGCCCGGAGGTTTTCTGCGCCCGTCTGATACACCTCGTCCGCATGTTCGTCGACTCCTGCGGGCAAGTCTATTTCTGGACGAATGACGTGCAGGAAACTACTGGGCTTACCCGCCGCGAGCTCACGCGCCTCGCGTGTGTTGATTACGTCGTACGGGACACAGGCTACTTCGTGCGCTTTTTCTGGCACCGGACGCAACGCATGAAAGGGATGAAGGATGGCCATGGATACGGGTTTCGAAACAGATGACTCTAGGTTAACCGGCCTTGCATGTTACATGGTGTCCCTTCATCAGTCACCTTCGGCGTGATGAAAAAGACACGAAGGAATACGTCGACAGGCCCTGAGGGTTTACCGGTGCGAGCTTCCCCGGATGTTCATCAACATCAATGGTACGCCGCCTTGTTAATAGACGCACTCGCCGTATATTCGTCGGTCTATCGCGGGGTGGAGCAGCTGGTAGCTCATCGGGCTCATAACCCGAAGGTCGCAGGTTCGAATCCTGCCCCCGCTACATCAACAGGCGTTGACCCAACGGTCAGCGCCTGTTTTTTTTGGATCATCGAGCGGCTTGATTTTCGAGTTACCATCCGAACTGCATTCGTTTCGCATGCCATCTGCGCTACCACATCGTTCTGTGTATTTCTTTTTTGTCGATGGCATAGGCATCGGTCCTGAAGGCCCACAGAATCCCTTTCACACGCTGTATCTCCCGGGCTTTCGAAGGATGCTCGCGGGCCGTGATCTCACCTTGGAGGGTCATGCCGATCACACGCAAGAGGGATTCACTTTCCGAGTAATCGACGCGAATCTGGGCTTGGAGGGACTTCCTCAAAGCGGCACCGGCCAGGCCACCTTGTTTACCGGTGTCAATTGTGCAGCACTGGCGGGAAGGCATTTCGGACCGTTCCCTCATTCCACGTCCCGCCCGGTTTTGAAAGAGCGTAGTCTTTTCTCGAGAGTCGGGGCAGATCATGCTCTGTTTGCAAATGCTTACCCAGAGAAATTCTTTGAGTGGGCCAGTAAGCGGGACCGCTGGCCTACAACGACACGATGTTGCTTGGATAGCGGCGTTCGAATCCGGACTATGGACGACCTGCGTAACGGGCGAGCCATAGCTGCAGACCTTACCGGTGCTGGTTTGGCTGAAGTTGCCAACTCATCCGTTGAGGCCATTCCTGAGTCTGAGACAGCACACCGGATTCACCATATGTGTACTACTCATCGGTTGGTAGTGTCCGAGTACTTTCACACCGACAAGGCAGGTCATGCTCGAGATCACGAGGCAGCGGCGCAGCGACTGGAGTCTATAGATCGCTATCTGAACGCCCTGATGGATACACTCGATTTCCAGCAAACCACCTTCGTCATGACGAGCGATCACGGAAATCTGGAGGATCTGTCCGTAAAAACGCATACGCGCAATCCCGTACCGCTGGTTGTCCGAGGACCCGGAAGTCATCATTTTGCCGCCGTAGACGACTTGACCGGTGTAGCTGAGGCCATTATTGCCTCTTGCTGTGACAGCGTCCTGAACTGAAACCCTCAGCGTGCAGCTTCAGCCTCTGCCTCCGTCGCAAAGAAATTGCCTTCCAGGAGCTCGAGAATAAGCCGATCGGCGTCGACCATCACTTCCAGCACCTCGATCAGCGCACGAACATCTACGGCAATCGTACGCGCAGACTCATCTGAGAAGACATACTCGTTGGCCAAGCTTTCCATGTTGCCATCGAAGACCAGTCCGACGACCTGTAACTCCCCATCCAGTAAGGGCGAACCAGAATTACCACCCGTAATGTCTGTCGTGGCGACCAAATTGATGATGACACCTCCATCCAATTCAGCTTTGCGATCTGACCATGCTGCAGGAAGCTCCCAATCACGCTTTCCTGCCAAGGAATCAGCCAACTGAAACATATCTGAAAGGGTCGTAAACGCGGGTAATGCGTCCTCACCCGAACCATAGCCAGCCACCAAGCCATCCGTAATGCGTAATGTGAAAGCGGCATCCGGTGGTGTTGCATCTCCCTGGATGTGATAGCGCAACTCCGCCAGGCGATCTACCTGATCATCTTCGCGCTCTGAGAGCGATTGAAGCTGTCCATCCAATGTGAAATACAACGCTCCTATGGTGTTGATCAAATCAACCGTTACATCCTTGCTGGCCAAATAATTGGCATCCAACAGCTCGCGGAAAGCAGCCGAATCGGCAAGCGACGAGTATGTCGCAACGGAATCGGCCATTTCGGCAGCCGAAACACCAGCCAGCATTCTCCTGACCGTTGGGTCGTCAACTCCTAGAGCCTGTTCAAAGTCATTCAGACGAGCCCCTATTATGCTGCGCTCCAGTTCACGAGGCCAGTCCGTGATCTGCATGGCCTCCGTCATGATATCCTTCAGCGCCTCGGGTGGGGCGCCGCGTCGCGCAGAGAGGGCATAGACATATCCGTACATAGCCCGCATCAGAATATGCGAAGACAGAGACGGATTAAGGAAGTGTGTGAACGAGGTAGCCCTGGGCGCAGACTGTTCTTTCGACTGCTGCGTCAACGCAATATTCCTGAATGGGCGACCGAAACTACCCGACAATGCGCTATCCCGCTCGAGCACACGGCGAACGGAATCCTCCCACGCCTGCGTCCTGGACATGATCTCGCCTTTCACCAACGCATCATGTTGCCCCTGTTGACCCTTGAATTGGTTATTGGCTGTCATCAGTGCATTTCGAACATCAAAAGAATCAGCCAGGGTTGGATGCGACTCAACAAATGCTTCAAGTCGCCCGATTCGGTCTTTCAGAACGGCCAATTCCTCTGGAAGAGCAACGTCACGGAGGTACTCAAGCTGACTCACGGTGACCAGGCGCTTCGTTGAACCAGGATTCCCAACAACGAAAACCGGCTCACCCTGCTCAGCCCCAGAAGCGTCGAACCGGAAGTGATCGGCGGTACGTAACGGCTCTCCATCTTCCCAGACGCGAAAGAAGGCAGCGTCCAGCGTATGCCGTGGCCATTCGAAATTGTCTGAGTCACCGCCAAAGCGACCAACAGCCAGTTCCGGAACCCAGACCAAGCGCACGTCATGAAATACGCGATAGGTAAACGCTGAATAGCGGACCCCAGGGACCTGCTCCACGACCTTGAACTCCAGCGTAGAATCTGCACGGGAATTGCGAGCTGCCAAACGCCGTTCAATGGCATCAGCTCGTTTCTTGCGGGCATCAGCCTTTGGACCCCATCCCTTCACATCACGCGCTGCCCGCAAGACTTCTTCCGAAACGTCTTCGATCTCCAGCACCTGTCGAACTTTCAGACCAGGCACACGGCGCTCCATTCCGGTTGAAGTGGCATAAAAACCTTCATCAAGCAATGCCTCTTCATCCCCAGAAACCTTCGACACGTAGTCTCGGGCACAATGGTGGTTTGTCATGACCAGACCCCGGTGACTCACCAGAGAAGCTGAACATATCCTACCGAACTGCAGAGCACCTCTCCGAGCCCGGATCAGCCACTCATCATCCACTTCCAGTCCATAGGCCTCCTGCCACCATGATGTTGGGGGCACTTCGAACGTCCACATGCGCCCATCATCAAATCGCTGAAGGGAAATCTCAGGATAGCGCTCCTCGACCACAGGGGGTGGCTCCGCTTGCCCCTCCTCTGTAGATGAAATCGGCTCCAAGCGCTGACTTACCGTCAGGACTTCCCTCGGGGGGGCACATGCGCTTAAAAGCAGAACCGCGAGCAATCCAAAGACGGAAACAAAATTTTTCAAGCGCAGAAACATCATTGATTGGAACTCCAACAGTTCATTCTGTATTACAGCGGCGCCAGCGAGAGTGGCGGAATTGGTAGACGCGCTAGATTTAGGATCTAGTGTCCTCAGGACGTGGGGGTTCGAGTCCCCCCTCTCGTACAACATTTCCCGTGCAGACCCGGCCAGGCCATTGAGCCTGTCTAATTCATCATGGTCGAGTAGTCTGACAAATGCGCAGGATCGCTTTGCGAAAGCGCATCAAATGCTTGGGACGCCTCCTGGCTGCCCTTGAAGACGCGAATGATCTCGGAGTACTTGGCTGCGAAAAACTGATCCAGATAATACGCGCGGGTCACATCTTCTCGAAGCGTCTGCAGCTCAAGCACCGTAGTGAGCAATTTCTCTCGGGACTCGTCGGGCTTATCGATGAAGTGATCCAGCATTCCGTAGTGATAATCGAAATAGATTTGGCGCAGTGGAGCGAAGCGCGAATCCAGGATCTGTGAAATCAGCTCCCCTTTACTTTGCCCGCCACCTATGGATGACCAGCCCAGAGCACCACTTGTCTCACCCAACTCGGCGATGCGACGAGCCTCCTCGAAATGAGGCTGCCCCCCCATTGCATCAAAGGTGTCGTAATCATACCCCAGCATGATATGGGCGTAAAAATCGAGCACCGAAGTTAAGGGGTGGTACTTATCCGGCTGATAGATGAGCGGCGTGCCTTGGGAGTATTCGAATTGCAATTCCTCATCACTAAGGGTCAATACCTGCGTCTGCTGTGCTGAGCCGTAAATCGGTCGGCGAGAGGCCAGGATGAGGCGGGCGCGGAAACTTGTCAGTGAAGGCGCTTCCGAAAAAACTATCTGCAAATTACAGTCAATGCGCTCCTCTTGCTCAAATAGATCATTGGTCCATTGGCGATCATTCATGTACTCAAACAAACGTTCCTGGAGCTCATCCAGGAACGAATAATCGGAGCCAGACAAGGCCCTGTAGTTGACGCCTACCACGCAATTGAACTCTTGCGCTTGAGTAGAAGGAGTCCACAGCACCGCGCCGAGCATCAGGATGGCCAGAGCGCGTAGTCGGGTGATCATGTGTACGTGTTTGAGATGCGTCATGGATGAGGTTAAGGGTCAACCCTGTTTCCTCCGTTACGGTTTCCTGCCGAACGTGTCCTTGATAGTGAATGGGATACCAGTGGGGGCGAATGGTAAAGGAATGGAAATCGGCTGTGGTGAGCGACATGTGCGTTGGAATGCCACGAATCGCCACACTCCTCTGGATACTGGTCGTCCACCTGTATATCGGTATATCAGATTGCGCTGCGCAGGTTCATGACGTGGGTCCAGAGGAACCTTCTTTCATAACGGAGGAAGACGCTCAGCGACTTCGTGACCGAGAGGATTATCGCTGGGAGATCGCAAGCCTGACCCAGTTGCGCTTCAAGCAAACGAGTAACCCAAGGCTCCCGAGCCATCTGGGCGGTCCCTTAGCCATGCAATTGCGTTCAAGTCTGAGCTCGGGGGCTTTTCAATTCCTGACGCTAATCGAGGGCCCACTTTTTCATGCCGTGCATGTCCCTTCTCTTCCAGAATACGCGGCAGGGCCCTGACAGCTGAGTAGCCGAGACCATCCGGCAGCCGGTCCTTGACCTCGGCGACCGTCGACGGACCATTTCGAAAGAGAACGTCCATGATTTGACGCTCTCTCCTACTGAGATTCCGGGAGGGGTGGGTTGATTTCGCCATGTCGAGCAGATCACCGTTCAGCAAACAATGTGCTACTATTTTAACACCCTGTCGACATAGTTGACGCTGGCTGTTTACACCTTGGCCGGACTTGGTGGAACTGCAAAAGCAATGCCAGCAAGATCAGTTTTCAGAAACCGTTTTCCAGACGGTATCCCACTCTTTCGTCTGAAAGCGGTAAGCGGCGTCCCAACTCACATCAATATCGAAGAAGTGCCACACTCGAAACTTGATTCCGAGTCCCATGCTTCCAGTTGAGAAGCGATTCGATGTGTCTTCCAACCGGGCAACCGTTTCGAGGCCGGCTTTCAGGTACAAGGCCCGTATAAAGACCGGAATGGTCAGCCAACCATCCTCAGGAAAGGCAACAGGCTGCCGAATGCGCAATCCCAAGCGCCCGTAGTGACCGCTACCAACACGCGCATCCTCCCAGCCGGTAGGTTTGAAAAACCGAAGACCGAAGATGCCGGCTCGGTTCTGAAAAAGGTGCCCGGCGTCTATCCGAATGGATGTGTTGCTTTGTCTCAGGAATGGAACGTACACATTCGCCGAGGCAATGCTACCACGCTGCTTTTCCCCCACGTCCCGATTCAATTCGATATCGGAATACCAGGAAATGAACCTTCCACTTGTCGGCCAGATGTCGCGGGAGTTGCGCAGCATACGGTGACCAAAGAAGAACGAAGGTTGTAAGGCCAGGCGACCACGACGTTCTTGAAGCAACGCCAAATCGTCATCCATGAACCGATCCGAGCGGAACGACAAGGAGAGCGATGGAATGAAACTCGTTCTGTGAACATTCTGGTCCAACGTATGCGGTAGCGTCGCGGAAACCGACCAACTGATCCGATCCCTGATAACTCGCTGGATATTCTGTTCTCCCTGCTCACCCTGCACAATCGCATCCACGGTGGTGGGTCTACGTTCCAATTTGACGCCAGGACGAAATGAAAACGCACCGGATTGGATACCAACTTCTCCCCAGAGGCGATTCTTTTGGATAATCCCTTCACTGTACCAAGCTATCCGTTGTAATAGATCGGTACCCTGCATGGCAAGCCCCAGGCCAAGACCAAGCCGCGCATCAACATCCCGTTCTCTGGCTTGGTCCAAATAGGCTGTCGGGTAGACCATTCGCGGTTTCAAGTGCTGCCAAGGATTGTACCCGCGAGCCCCGTTGAACTCGGCATCCAGCGCTGGAAGTGGATCGATGAAACTCTGATCTTCGCGCCACGTCGTGTTCCACGTCTCGTTCGCCACATCCCGATTCAGGCTTTTTACTCCTTGCTGGTCCAGGGTCATTGTGCGCAAATCAAACTGTTCTTCGCCATACTCTATGAAGACCAGCCGCTTGCCATCAGGCGTTACGTGACCCTCCATGGCGCCGTATAGTGCATTCGTTGCCTGCACCAGACTCTCCTTCCACGCATCCAACACGTACACATTCATCACGCCCGTGTGATCGGATGTAAAGGCGAAAAAGCGACCATTTGAGCTCCAGGTACCATCGTAAACCGAGGAATCCTCAAAACCAATCCATGGAGACAACGACCAGTCGGCATCATTGATCTTCACTAAGAAAGCTGCTTGATGTGGACCGGACTTAGCAATTACGGCAAGCGAATCTGAACCCGGACGCGGTGCGAGTGATACAATTTCCAGTGCCGGCTCCTGCAGCATGGTTACCTGTTCACCAGACGTTATTTCCACAATACGATTAAACTGCCCATCCGACCGCAGTGCCAGTATGCGGTCTCCCTTGATCACCACAGGGTTGTACGTGTGACCGGATCCTACCAGTCGCACCTCGTCCCCCGTTTCAGTATTCATGCGGTAGGCCCATGCAGTCTTGGCCTGGGGTGCATTGGGATGCTCAAGGTATCTCGAGTAATAGATGAAGCGAGAGTCCGAATCGAGTTGAAAAGACGCGTCATCGGTAATCTCGTTTCTGGCTATCCTATTGAGGCGACCTTCGGGCGATACCCGCTGGAAACCCCGTGGCATGGCGTATCCGAGAGCAAACGTGATCACGCTACCGTCTTCGTGCCAGTATGGTCGTCTGTGAGTGCGTCCTAGCTTCTTCGCCAAAAGATGAGATGATGTGAGCACCCCAATCTTCTCGCGCTGCTCGCCTTCCTTCGTCAGGAACCAGTCCCGAAATGCTGCCTCCACCACACTTGGGGACTGGCCCAGTGCCAAGCGAAGATTCGAGCCATATCCGGAAAACGGCAGATACTGTTGCCATCGCAAGGACGCCAACATCCTGTCATGGCCGTAGGTCTGCATGAGGAAGTCCACGAACAAGGACCCTCCATGATAATACCGATCAAAAGGACGTGTATAGTTCGGCCTTTCCAGCGCCTGTACCAAAGACCACCCCCCTCGCTCCATCATACCCGCTCGGGCCTGCATCAAAAAATAGGAGTGGTTCAACCTGCCTGCGCCCTCTGGAATCTGACTTTCCCGATACACGGCCATGCCCTCCACCACACCAGACGGCTTAAAGAGGCTCAGGGCACGAGCGAAATCCGGGGCGAATCGTCTAGCAATGCCCGTCATGCTGAAGGGCACCTGAAACTCGGCTTGGGCAGCGTGCACGAGCTCATGCGCCGTTACAACTTGAATCCAGTTTTGATGGCGACGTGACAGTGCCCTGCCGCGTAATGCAATGGCATTGATCTCGGTTTTGTATGGAAACGGCGTCACAAAGCCGTTCCCGGAATCGGATTGATCCGACAGAATGGCAGTCAACGTGTATGGATGCTCAACACCCAGGAAAGAGTCAGTTTCCGGCCTCGTTGACCTGAGGACATTCATCATCTCACGAGCCTGCTGCTCGCGCTCTGCCGGATAGATGATGTTGAAATCCCCTCCTCGAACCTGCAACCAGTTTTCTCCCGGAGGACGATAGATCACATCATAAAGAGATATGACTTGCGCTTGAGAGGTAGCAGCAACCGAGACAAGGGCTATACCCAGTAGCAATACCCGCAGCACGAAATGCAGCACACGGTCCTTGCCCGATTCCTTTCCCCTTGAAACCGTCCGTTCGTCCCGAGATTTCATGCTTCGGAAGATACGGGACACCTTTTTGTCTTAAACCTGGAATCTCCGCAGGCCAAGCTTATTCTCCTTGACCCAGGGAATAGCCGCGCTCACCATCAAACGTGTACAGGTTTTCCGTCTTGATGACGTCACAGGAGGCACCGTAGAGTGCTGTCAGGAGCCGAAGAACATCCGAGTATGCCAGTGTAGAACCATCAGGTGAGATAAAGCGGCAGCGCCAGTGATCCGTCCAGAACGTCTCAGGAAGGCCGTCTGGGTATACCTTGACGCCACGATTGGTGATCATCTTCAACTTCCAACCTTCTGGACATGCACCTTTCAGGACAGCGCCCAGACGGTCAGGGTGACGATCCCCGTCGGCCCAGTCCAGGAATACGTCGATACCTTCGAGTTCTTTCTTCGGAGGAGTATTACGAACCGGCGGTACGTTGATTTCCGAAGACTGGAAATGAGCAGCTGCAAGGCGACGTGGCGTCTGACCCAAGCGCTGGATAATGGCGTCTGTGAACGCCTTCGTCCCTACTTCTCGCTCACTCAAACCCGGTCGATAAACGTCTGCGGTGTGGATCCCGTCCTCAAGAGTGACCAGCCAGGCGTTGTTGATCTTCTCGGCCTGTTCGGCTAATCCGAGGTGCACCAGCATCTGAACGGCGCCATTCAGGAGACCTGAAGGGTTGGCAACGTCTTTGCCCGCAATATCCGGGGCTGACCCGTGGACTGCTTCGAACATGGAAACCGTGGAGCCAATGTTGGCCGATCCAGCCAGTCCCACCGACCCCGCCACCTGGGCGGCGATATCGGAGATGATATCGCCATATAGGTTCAGCGTGACGATTACATCGAACGTTTCCGGCATGGCGGCCACGCGAGCCGAACCGATATCGATGATTTGGTGGTTGCTCTCGATGTTCGGGTATTCCTTGGCGATCTCGTCAAACACCTTGTGAAAGAGACCGTCAGTGTGCTTCATGATGTTGTCTTTCGACATGCACGTGACCATCTGACGACCATGGGCCACGGCGTACTCGAATGCGTAGCGGACGATACGCTCGCTACCGGGACGCGTAATGAGCTTCAACACTTGTGTGACTTCAGCGGTCTGCTGATGCTCGATACCGGCGTAAAGGTCTTCCTCATTCTCGCGAACGATTACCATGTCCATCCCCGTATGCGGCGAATTGACATAGGGCGCGTAGGACTTCGTCGGGCGTACATTTGCGAAGAGACCCAGCGACTTGCGGATCGTCACATTCAAACTTTTGTAGCCACCGCCCTGAGGCGTCGTGATCGGCGCTTTCAGAAAAGCTTTGTTGCGACGGATGGTGTCCCAAGCTTCTGCAGGAATTCCCGACGTGTTACCGGACAGGTAGGCCTTCTCCCCAATCTCTACGACCTGATAGTCGAGTGGTGCGCCCGCAGCGTCGAGAATGCGGATGACGGACTCCATGATTTCGGGTCCGATTCCATCTCCATATGCAACGGTTACTGGTGATCTTTCTGCGGTGGCACTCATGATGCGGGTTAAATTGGGGTGTTCGAAAGGTCGGTGCGCGCCTTCTATCGGGCCCACAGAAGGCCAGTTCCTCGGGTTCCGTGAACCTTTGATTGGGATTCGGTACGTGGGCCAGCAATCAGTCGGAAGCCTCTAGATCGTAGATGGTATTCTGGATCGATCCACTGAATTTCGTCCCATTCCGGGCAGACAGATTGTAGTCGATCTGCATGATCCACGTCGGCTCGATATCCGGTATGTCCAGATGGACCGTTCTCCCGTCGGAGGAGAGCGTGATGTCGTCGACGTCGAGGGTCTTGGTATCGAGTCGCCGCGATCCATAATTGCGGGTCCGCTCAAGCTGCCAGGTCGAGATGACGTAGCTGTTGCTATTCATCGCTGCGTCCTCGTCGAGCGGCTCAGCAAACGTCAACTCCATGCCTGAGTCCAATGCACGCATGGACACAGGAAGATTAAGGTCATTGCCGGTATAGCGGATTCGATAGATCCCACCGACCTGGATCATCTGGTTGGTTGCCCACGCCGACATACCGAGGACATACAACTGTCCGTCTTCGGGATTCATGCGTCCTCGAATGATACCCGTCGGGAATTCTGCAATCGGCAATCGTACCACCCCACCCTGCCGAACATTGTCCGTCATCTGGGGCAGCACCAGGAAAACCTGGCCATATCCATAGGATAGACTGAGTAATTCGCCACTCAAGGGACCCCATCGGTCACTGTCAGCCCAGACCAATTCTGCGGGCGAGCGATCCACACGCTGATCAATCCATACCAGTGGTTGAATCATGGCCTCATCTGAGGAGTCGGCCGGGGCGCCGTATCCGTACATATTCCCGTAGAACCCCCCTTCTTCGACCCAGTTGACCCGATTCATCGGATTCCAATGGCCTTCCTGATCGGTGACAATGAACGTGCCGTCCGGATTGATGGCAACACCATTGGCAGCCCTGAATCCCGTCGCGATGATGTCTGACGTCTCCCCATCCGGGCTGACTCGAATCAGCGTTCCATGCTGCGGAACGAGTGCCGTCCTCGCGTGCCGGGCGCTCTTTGCGTAGTAGAAATTTCCTTCATCATCCGTTTGGAGCCCCATCGCGAACTCATGGAAGTGCTCCGTGACCTGGTGATCACTGTTGAAGCTCTCATAGAAGTCCGTTTCACCATCTCCATTCAAATCACGCAGGACGACGATCTGATCACGGCACCCTACATAAATATCTCCGTCGACCACCTTGATACCCAGCGGCTGGAATAGGCCTGTTGCAATACGGTGCCAGCGCAATACGCCCTTGGACTTGTTGATTCCTTCGATCCGCCAAACTTCGCCATCTATCGTGGACACCACGGCTTCGTCGCCACCTTCAAGGAAATCGATCCCGGTCGGCCTCATGCGACTGTTCCAGGGGTTATCCATGGGCAAGCTGATCACGTCAACCGCATAGGCCGGTTTGGAGTCTCCCGGGATCACCGGTGTTGTCAGGACATCAGGCCAGTGGGCTGGCCCACCTTTGGTATATCTGGTCAGGTCTTCGCCTGTTGAAGGCGTTTCCAACACTGCGGAGGAATTCGCAGACATCAATACTTTGAAACGAACGGGCGAACCCGCAGGGATCAGTGCCTCGTGGAATCCGCGCTCCACTGTCACTTCGACGTTGTCGGATACGGAAACCTGCGTGCTTTCAGGTGCCAATCGCAACCTGAGGGCCGCGCTGGACGATCCGACGTTCAACGTACGGCTCACAATGCCCTCTCCTTCCAGGTCATAGGTCTCTAGGACGTTCGCATCAGCAACCGTGTAGGACATGACCACGCGGTCTCCATAATGATACAGGCCTTTGTAGTGGGACCATTCGCGAGGGAGGGGCCCGAACTGCCGGCCGTCGACGGCTGTGAATCGCGGATCTTCGTAGGTCCCGGTTGCTGGATTGGCCCAACCCGGAGCTACAGGATTCTCGAACTCTATCTGACCTACGGTACGCGGAAAGATGTTGTGGCGATCATTCAGGAGGATGTCCTCGTAATCGATGAACCCATCACCGGTCCAGAATCCCGTCAGGCGCATCACGTCGTGATCGAAGAGCACGAAAGTATTGCCGGCTGCTACACCTCCCTCACCTTCGTCCAACCGGATGGCGATGCCCTTATAGGCGAAGTTCACGTCGCTGAAGTCCTCGTTGGGCAGTGGGCTGCGTCCGCCTGATATCCCGCGGGGCGGAGCGTCTGTATTGGCCAGCTCGTACGTGCGCATGAGGAAATCACCATAATTCATCTCCGCCCACGGTCTATAGGGCTTTGGGTCCGGCCCTAGAGTGTCTCCTGCAGGCAATGAGGCCAGCCAATCGTCAGTGACCTCGAAGTACTGATCTGGATTGTCGTCCTTGACGAATTCCTCCCGGATGAAGTGGATGACTTCATACTTCTCGCGTGGAGTGAGCCTGACCTGGGGCGGCATCAGTCCATAGCCCCGCGTAAGGGTCTCATACTGTGAATGCGGGTCCGCACCGTTCAGAAAAGCTTCGGACCAGAATTTCCGCGAAGAGGGGATGGATCCTGGCTGTTCCCGATCTCCGTGACATGCAAAACAGGCCTCTCGATAAATGACCATACCCTTGTGGTAGAACTCTTCGTTCCACTCAGACATGAGCGCAGCATGATCGAGGTTGCTCTCGTAGGCCGGGAGGTCCGATTCGGCAAGGATGAACGTTCCCGGAGGAGGAACAGCTTCCTGACAGGCGAAAAACGGAAGGAAGAGGAGCAAGAACAGTTTCCGGGAGACGAGCATGGTGTCACAACGGATAGATGGAAGTCGAGGCGAGGGGTTTCACAAGCAGGTCTGTTGATCACCCCATGCAGATCATGCGGATCATGATCTGTTCGGTGGGCTTGTGGAAGTAGCGATTCGTTTCACGGAATCCGTACCGCTCATAGAAGCGCAGGCCAATCCTGTTGTCAGCAAACACCTCCGTCAGGAGCGGTTCGTGCTGTAGACTTGCCCAGTCCATGAGCGCGCGGCCTATGCCTCGACCTTGCGCAGACGGGTTGACAAACAGCCCCCCTACTTCATTGCCAATCAGAGCAATGAAACCCTCTACGCCATTCCCATCGTCGTATACCCAGGTTTCCGCCGTGGGAAGCCACACTTCGCGGATTTGCTTTCGGGTTTTGCCAAGGAAATCGGACGACAGGAAGGGCGTAGCTACCTGGCTGGCGTCGAGCCACACGGCAATTACGGCCTCCGTGTCCTCAGGGTGGAATCGTCGGATCAGGTTCACGAGCAGATAGGGAATGCGTATGTCAAGATCGTAATTCCTGAGTTCAAGCCCATATCAACCCCGCGGCAGTTATCCACATTAAGAATTCTCAATCGAAACGCTTCATCCACTGCGCGCGCTCATCGCTGAAGAAATATTCAGAAGAGCGATAAGGAGGCACGTGATGCTCCATGAGTGGAATAAGTGATTCCTCGGGCAGATCGATGGGTTCAGCGGGGATGTAACTGGCCAGCATCGCCTTCTTTTCTGCGTATGTGGCATCGCCTGCCCGATTGTGCCACTCTTCCGGGTCATCCTGCAAATCGTAGAGCTCCTCCGATCCGTCGATGTAGCGAATGTAGTGCCAGTCCTCGTATCGGATGGAGTAGCTGCCCCAATCGTACGTGGTGATCACGGGACGCGGCTTGGGCTCCAGCGGATTTCCCAGCATGTAGACGAGCGACTCACCGTCAAAATCATCACGTTCCGTCAGATTACACAAAGCTGCCAATGTAGGATAGATATCAAGCAAGCTCGTCACGTTGGTCGTTCTCACGCCTTGAGCTGATCCTCCCTTCAGCACTGTGACACCTTCCGGTACGCGCATCATCAAGACCGTCCGGATCACATTCTCCCAGAGGGCAAACTTGCGCCAGTGTTCTTTTTCGCCCAACTGCCAACCGTGGTCTGACCATATCACAACGATCGTATTTTCGGAATGCGGACTCGACTCCAGTGCATCCAGCAACCGCCCCACCATGGCGTCGGCATAGGCAATTGACGCCAGGTAGCCCTGGATGGCCTTTTCCCATTCTCCAGCCTCGACAACGTGTTCATGGTAGTTGCCTCCGCGCTCAATCAACTCCAAGGCCACGGGACCGAGATCATCGACATCATTCTCGAGCAATCTCGGCTTCTGAATGGTCTCCAGCGGAAAGCGGTCGAAATACTCCTGGGGTACATACCAGGGCAAGTGAGGGCGATAGATGCCTGCTGCGAGAAAGAACGGCATATCGTGCTCGCGCTCCAACTGGCTCGAGATGTACTCCACGGTGCGGTAATCGGCTGTTTCCTCGTCTGACAACTCCAATGGTGCCCAGTCGAACATGTTGTACATGAACGGAAAGGCGTCCATGTTTACCGGTCGATCCTCGAACAGGAATTCCTGCGGCATTGGATCGGTGATACTCGGGTAGTAATCATCCCAACCCATGGTATCCACTTGGCTGTAGTGGAAGATCTTCCCTGCACCCGCCGTGAAATAACCGCTCTCCCGAAAATGCTGACCAATGGTCTGGACCTGCTGAAGCGCGGGCACCTCACGCCAATCCTGATAATTCGAGTACATCCCCGACGTAACAGGATGCAACCCGGTAAGTACTGCGGAACGGGACGGATTACACCCTGGACTCGGAGCATAATTGCGGGCAAAGGTGACTCCTGTCTGCGCAAATCGGTCCAGCTGCGGCGTGAGCGCTTGTGGATGACCGGTCAGTGGTTCCACCCAATCGTTCATGTCATCCAGCGAAATAAACAGGACATTGGGATGATCGAGCGTAGCCTTCGACTCAGAAGCGCAACGCGCACCGAAGATGACCAACAAGAGCAGTAGGATCTCAGAAAGTCGTCGCATGACGTTCGGATATCTAGTCATTTTGATTTTGCACCACCGGCGAACCGCTGGCCGAGAATAGCCATTGGGATGTACGCAAAGACCAGGTCCACCGAGATAAAGATCTTCGAGCTGCCAATCATGCTTGCAGCAACCATACCTCCAAACAAGAAAAACACACCTATGCCGAAGGCAATCTTCCCGTGGTGGCTGGCAGCGAGCTTGACAGCAAGAAATGCACCTACGAGGGTACCGAAAGCATGAGCCACAAAAGGTGGCACGTAATTCCAAAACGTGAACAGATGCATGCGCTCAACCGTGGCGAGGGATCCGGCCATGTCGTACCGACGAAGGAGCGCACTTCGATCCTCGCGATAGCGTAGAACGACGCCACGGAAGTCACTTGCGTCCTTTTCAAAGTCTACCAGTGCATCAAGCTCTGGAACCGATGCCAATGTGAGGTCCTGGGCCTGCACAACTGGACCAAGGAATGGCAAAAAGACAAAGAGAGCGAAGAAGATCTTGAAACGCATGGCGACTAATTCTCGATGGCCAGGGATGCGCCAATATAGTCGAGTCCATCATATCGTCATCAAGAACGCAGATCAGTCAAGCGCATCGTCAGCAATGTGCCATTCGAGATCCTCTATCACACTCAGCTCCACTATGTTTTCAGCGCGTCCCAACAACGCCTGACATTCTTTACTGAGGTTCAGCAGGTGCAGCTTCTTACCGTATTGATTGTAGCGCTCTGTGATATTCTGTAATGCCTCAATACCGGAGTGATCCCACACTCGGGAATCCGCGAAGTCGATGATAACATGCTCCTTGTCCTTCTTGAATCGGAATAGATTCTTGAACGAGGAAACCGACCCAAAAAACAAAGGGCCTTCCAGATGATAGTGTGTCCTGCCATCTCGGGTCTTCCTTTCCGCATGCATCACCTTCCCGTGCTCCCAAGCAAATACGAGAGCCGACACCACAATTCCGACCAGGACAGCGATAGCCAGATCCGCCAGTACGGTTACGACCGATACGATGACAATGACCAGGACATCCGATAGGGGTATCCGACCGAAAAGCCTCAGGCTTGACCATTCAAACGTACCGATAACCACCATGAACATGACGCCAACAAGGGCGGCAAGGGGAATCTGCTCGATCATACTGGCACCAAACAGGATGAAGGCGAGCAGGGCCAAGGCAGCCGTAGTTCCTGAAAGGCGCCCCCTACCACCACCACGAATGTTGATCATGCTTTGCCCGATCATGGCACATCCGCCCATACCACCAAAGAAGCCGTTTACAATGTTAGCAACGCCCTGCCCGATGCACTCCTTGTTACCCCTTCCGCGTGTCTCGGTCAGCTCGTCAACCAGCGTCAGTGTCATCAGTGACTCAATAAGTCCTACAGCGGCGGCCAGTACGGCGTAGGGCAGGATGACGTTGAAGGCTTCAAGGGAAAACGGGAACTCCGGAAGTCGAAACACGGGAAGGCCAGCTGCAATCGTGGTGATGCTGGCGTCTGTATCCTGAACGAAATCAAGCACAGTGCGCACCAGTCCCGGATTCGAATGATTGATCAGCGCTCCCAATGCCGAGACCACCACGATGCCGGCAAGGGTTGCAGGAATGGCTTTAGTCACTTTGGGTAGGTAGATCGAGATTCCCATGGTGAGCAGGATCAAGCCAACCATCACGAGCAGCGGACCTGATGCCAAGAGCTCCCCTCCTACCTTGAACTGATCAAACTGAGCCTTGAAGATGATGATGGCCAGCCCATTTACAAATCCCAGCATCACGGGGTGAGGAACGAGTCGAATAAATTTGCCCAGGCGTAAGATGCCGAAGGTTACTTGGATGAGGCCCATCAGAATGACAGCAGCAAACAGGTAGCCCAGTGACTGTTGAAGGATGACGTCCGCAGACAGCCCAGCAGTCCGGCCCTGCTCCACAATCTTGGCAACCAAAGGAGCAAAAATGACAGCAACGGCACCAGTGGCCCCCGATATCATACCAGGCCGGCCTCCCAGCACGGCGGTAATCAGTCCCATCATGAAGGCCGCATACAGGCCAACCTTGGGATCCACACCCGCGACAAAAGCAAAAGCAATAGCCTCCGGTACCAGCGCCAGTGAGACCGTCAATCCCGACAAGATGTCGTTCTTGACGTTGGATGGACGTTGGATCATGAGCTGCACCAGCCTGTTGCGGGCTGAATGAAGCTGCATTGAAGGTTTTTTCTCTGACATGAAAGAGAGCCTTGGACCGTTTGAAACAAAAAAATCAGGAGCAACGAAGCGCTGCTCCTGATCTACCAAGACGGGATGTTAATCTCCGCTTGGATTCCTGTTGGAAAGTTACTCTCTCACGCGAAGCGGAGTGTCCCTGCAGTTTGAAGATGCAGGTAATGGAAGCCCTTTTGTGAGCGCTTCCCTCTTATCCAGTGAGAGCTCTAAGTAGGTTTTGAGCTGGTGGCTCGGAAATCACCGATCAAACCAAAATGGCACCGCCACGCATTGAAGGACCGTTAGGCGTCAATACCTGCACTACCGGCGCCCGTTGGCCTGGCGGCTGTTCTGCGTCTTTCGGCGATGCTTGCGCGTACCACCTCCTTGACGGTTTCGCCCTCCGCTTCGCTGGCTACGATTACCCCGGCGACGACCGTGTCGCGCCGTTGAGTCTGCTTCGGAAAAATCCGGCGCGAATCCGTCAGCCTGCAAACGTTCGATGGGAGATCCGATCATTCGCTCAGTAGCTCGGAGCCATCCGATATCACTTCCCGTTACAAACGTGTACGCCATGCCTTCAGCTTCAGAGCGTCCAGTACGACCGATGCGGTGAGTGTAGGCCTGGGGCGTATTCGGGACGTCGTAGTTGATAACATGCGATACCTTCTCGACGTCAATTCCTCGCGCCGCGATATCTGTGGCAACCAGGATATCGAATTCCCCGTTGCGAAAGCCTTTCATCGCACGATCGCGGGCTGCCTGGGACATGTTGCCCTGCAACGCAACACTTCGGTGGCCATTGTTTTCCAGCTGACGGGCAAGGCGCTTGGCGCGATGCTTGGTGCGTGTGAAGATGATGGCGGTCTGGCACTCTTCTGCCTCAAGCAGCTGGTCCAGAAGGTCTCGTTTACTGCTTTCCTTGATGTTGTAAAGACCGTGATCAATGGTGGAAGCCGGTGCGGAATCGGCCAACTCGATGATGTGCGGCTGATCCAGCATGTCATCTGCCAATTTGCGGATGTCACGCGGCATGGTTGCCGAAAAGAGCAGATTTTGACGCTCTTTGGGTAGTCGATCAATGATGCGACGGATATCAGGCAAGAAGCCCATGTCGAACATGTGATCAGCCTCATCGAGTACCAGTGTATCAAGGTCACGCAGATCAAGGTGACCTTGTTGCATCAAATCGAGGACACGACCAGGACAACCAACGATGATGTCTGGTCGCCTTCTTGCGGTTCTGATTTGCTTGCCCATGGGCGTCCCGCCATAAATGGTGGTAAACGACACCCGGGTATGCTTGACAAATACCTCGATCTCGTCAGCAATTTGGTTTGCCAGCTCCCGAGTTGGAGCAAGGATCAATGCACTGGTGTGTCGGGGACGATATCGGAGGATGGAATCGATGACTGGAAGCGCAAACGCCGCCGTTTTTCCGGTTCCGGTCTGTGCCAGACCCAGTACATCTCTCCCTTCTTGGGCGGGAGCGATCGCTTCTCGCTGAATGGGGCGTGGTTCAGAAAAGCCAGCGTCCTGAATGCCACGCATGATGCTTTGATGGAGTCCGAACTGGATGAATCCGTTCGAAGAATTGGAATTTTTGGTCGTCATGAAATTGGAATTAGCCGCACTACATGCGTCAAGCCACCTTGTGAGCAGCTACGAATTGCATGAAGGAAACGCTCGATCACGGGACACTCTAGAGCGTCAACCGAGAGGCTCGGTACGGTAAATGGTCAAACCCGTACAGCAGAGAGGGGCTGGAGAAAATATGGCGCTGCCTCCCAAAAATGACTGCCGGAGAATGACCCGGCTCGCTGTGCGGATAAAATATCATGCTCCGCGCGATGGAGGACCTGCTGTCCGCCCGGGAAGGCGGTGCCAGAGTAGGAGGCGCAAAACCGACGCTCAACCCGCAGGTTCCCTCTTCACGGTAAACGCTTGAAGCTCAACGCTATCGAGCGGATAGAAAAAGCAGATCTGAGGCTCCTGATCGGGCAACCGCGATATCTACGCGGCCATTACCGTCAACATCTCCAATGCCGTAGCCATAAGCTGCGCCCAAGCTGTCGCCAAATACATGGGGTTCCAGTGCTGACCCTCCATTGACGAAAAGGATGGACGGCGCCTGCCGGTACCCGACAATAATGTCATCGTGCGAGTCTCCATTCAGATCAGCAACTTCCAGCGCGTAGGGAATGGATTCTCCGTGGTCAATTCGCTCACCCGCATCAAAACCGAAGGGTTCGATTTGCAGGAACAGCGTGGTGCTCCGCTCGCGATCATTGATCGCAACGATATCCATGCGCCCGTCCCGGTTGGCATCGACGGCCAGCGCAGCTCGAAAGGAAGCGTTATCCGGCCCGAATGGTGTGTATTCCGAGAACGAACCCGAGCCATCGCCCAAAAAGACATGGCTCTGACCACCGTCTCGGTATGGAACGATCAGATCGACCATGGCATCACTGTTGAGGTCTGTGGCTGCAATTGTCGTCGCCGATCCAGATGAAAACGCTTGGCAGTCGATCTGTATGGGGCTACCGGGTTTATTCAAGCAGATGTAATTGTCTCCACCCAGAGCCAATGAGCCCGGTTCGATAGCTTCTGTCCTCGGATCACCGGAGCGATTGGCGACCAGGATATCGGGGCGTCCATCGTTATCGATATCCACTACCGTGCTGTTACGGGTAGGCCAATCGGCATCGCCGAATTCCAGGCGCTCCATGAATCCACCTGAACCATCATTGAACAGCACATAGTTGGCGTCCGGGCGGTCGTTCGACACGACCAGATCAAGATCTCCATCGCCGTCCATATCAGCCGCAGACATCGAATAGGTACGATCTCCCGGATTCGAGAGCGTGTCCACACGACTGAATCCTCCTGTGCCATCCCCGAAGAGCACGGTATTTTGGCCTTCCCAGTGCCGACCAATAGCCAAAGCCACATCCTGGTGCCCATCTCTGTTGAAGTCTGCAATTTCAGCGTTGGCAGACCGATGTGGATCTACTTCCAAGACGACAGGCTCTCCAAATTCAATTTGGTAAGGCTCGATAGGCGCTTCCTGGCAGCCTGAAATGATCACCACGAGCATGACCGTACACAATGATGCTATGCGCCGGGTATCTTTCATGAGGATGAGATGCGCTCTACTGATTAGGTTTCTAGAAGAGTGTACTCCACGCCCAACCACCTAACCAAGCTGCACTGTTGATGAAAAACATCCTGCTCCTTCCTCTTCTCATCCTTGCGGGCTGTGCGCAGCCTCCCGCTGAACCTGTGACACCAGATCACAATCAGGCACCTGAGGGATATGCTGCGTTGTTCAATGGCATCGACCTCGAAGGTTGGTATGGTCACGGTACGGAAGATCCCAGGGTCCTGTGGGCCATGACTCCTGAGGCACTCGAGATACATAAAGACAGTACACGCGCAAACATTCGCAAACACTGGTCGGTGGACAATGGAGAACTGGTAAACGACGGTGAAGGGCTCTATCTGACCACCAATGAGGACTATGCAGATTTCGAACTGTTACTTGAGTACAAGACAGTACCCGGTGCAGACAGCGGAATCTACCTGCGAGGCGTGCCTCAAGTACAGATCTGGGATACTACCGAGGAAGGAGGAAAATGGGATCTGGGCGCCGACAAAGGGTCTGGCGGTCTTTGGAATAACAGTCCGGGGGCACCGGGCAAAGACCCACTCGTCGCCATGGACCGGCCGTTTGGCGAGTGGAACACCTTTCGCATCATCATGAGGGAAGATCGCGTCAGTGTATGGCTGAACGGCACATCAGTCGTCGATAATGCGGTCATGGAGAATTATTTCGATCGATCCATTCCTATTTTCGAGCGCGGACCCATTCAATTGCAGACGCACGGCGGCGAAATTCGCTGGCGCAACATCTTCATCAAGGACCTGAGCGGATCATGAGCCCACTGAAACCAACAGCACTCATCCTATTCCTCGCCCTGCTGGTAAGCGCGTGCGCGACCGAGGAAGCAGCCGATGTGACCGAAAACGACGGGTGGACCACCACCTTCTTCGACGACTTCGACACGTTCAATACCGACAACTGGCAGGACCAGATTCTCTGGGTCAACAACGAAGACCAGTGCTATCTACGTGACGGTGCCATGGGAACGCGGGAAGTATCGGATGGAACACTGAAGGTGCGCGTCATCGACTTGGGAGAATCCGTCGAGTGCGACAACATGAGCAAATTCGGCGAACAGCATCCTCCCACCCAGTATGTTGCAGGTCGGATCGCCTCCAAAAACCTGAAGGAGTTCTCCGAGGGTCGATGGACAGCGCGCTTGCGCGTTGCAGGCACCGGCTCCGATGGCATGTTTCCCGCTTGGTGGCTGCTGGGCGCCCGCAACAATGAGCCCCCCGTCCAGGAAGATGATGAAACGGTTTGCTGGCCTCAGTTCGGCTCTGGTGAAATCGACATCTTTGAGCATCACGGCACGGCAGCGCCCGAAGACAAGTACGTTGCCCGCTCTATCATCGAACTGGAAGATGAGCCATGCAATGGTGACTGGTGGACCTATCAGCGCGACCTGGAAGCCGACCTCGACAGCTACCACGAGTATGGAGTCGAATGGAGTGACAGCGACTTGATCTTCCTTTTGGACGGCGAAGAAGTCGCACGCAACGATGGGCTTGCAGACGTAATCACGGAGCCCATGTTTGCCATCATCAACTTTGCGAAGATCGATGCCTCTGCCATGGACACGACGTGGACCATGGAAGTGGACTGGGTCAAGCACGAATCGCGCACGGATTGACCCTGTTCACCTCCCGGGCAGCTCCATGGTCTTTTCAGCCGGCTCTCCCGCCTGAGCGGAACCGGACGTCCTTGAAGCGACTCATCAATTAGAGCTATTACATCTCTTTCTTCTTGTTCTTCAGGAAGAAGACACCCTCTCGCAGCGAGGTGATCATGACCGTTCCACTCTCGAAGAAGGGATAGGTACTCCAGGCGCCACTGAATCCGGGACCATCCATGGTGGGCGACGTGTCGAAGTAGCCGACTTCAACCGGATTCTCGGGGTCCGACACGTCCAGCACGTGTAACCCATAGCGGTAGTTGGCCTGGTAGGCATAGCCGTCCTTCAGATACAGGTTGTGCGCACTGGCAGGCATTGACCCCATGAACTCCTTGACCAGGATCGGATCTTCCAGGTCCGAAATGTCCCAGACCAGTGTGCGTGTGGTCTCCACGTTGCCGCGGATCACATCGGACTCATCATCCTGATAGAAGTAGCGCTGATCGTCGGTGAGCCATCCCTGGTGGATGTACGCCGCATTGGGCGACGATCCCGTTGATAGCGCAACAGGGTTCGACTTGTCGGTGACATCCTGGATTTCGAAGTAGGCCCCATTGGAATTCAGGCAGATCTCGTTGCCCGTATATCGGGTGTCAGGGCCACTATAGACCACACACTGTGAATCGTGCGTGCCACGCTCGCCTGTCTTGGCACATCCCACGAACGTCGGGTTGAGCGGATTCTTAATATCCATCATGTACAGCCCGCCGCCACATGTAGGGCCGTCAATCAGGTAGGCAAAACCCGTGTCCTCGTTGATGACAACGTTATGTGAGCTTGCGATGCCCGTATAGTGCACATCGGGCTCAAACAAGGCCGGCGTTTCCGTTACGTCGCGGAGGCGCGTCAGGTCGAAAACCTGCATACCGTGGTCGCCCGCGCCATCAGCAACGATGAAGGCGTACCCCTCATACGTCTTGATGTCGCGCCAGAGCTGCGATGGCGGCGTGCCCCAAGGCTTCGGCAGGTCGCCAACCAGAACTGGATTCGTAGGATCGGTGATGTCGATGAAGCTGGTACCGTCATTGCGACCTACGAGGGCGTATTCGCGGCCTGTCTCCGGGTCCGTCCAGCCCCAGTTGTCATTGGTGCGAACGCCGCGTGCATGATCACCGTCGCGAAGGATGGTGTTGGGCACGAAGGAAAGCAGATCCACATCCTGGCAGTCAAACGGGCCAATCTTGCCGTCTTCGCATTCCTTTTCCTCGCCCACGAGGGCGGCGAGACCGTCAGGCGGCCCAACGAGCATATGGCCTTCTGAATCAGCGCTGGAATAAGCATACAGGGCACCAGACTGGTGGTGCATACCCGGCGATTCAACGATTACGTTCCCGCCATCGGCTACGATTGCATCACCGAACCAGTCGCGCTCGACTGTGTCTTCCAGCTGAATGCGGGTGGGTGTGTCAGAAAGATCGCCTTCTTCGTCAGGTGCAAAGACGAACACCGATCCGGTGTCATTGCCGCGCTGAGCAGGCGCGCCTACCCAGATCTCTCGGCCCGAATACGCAATGCCACTGCCGAAGCGATCGCCGATCTCTCCATCAGCCAATCGCAGAACCCGTACCGGCTCCCAGGCGCCTTCGTGCTGCTCATAAACGAATACGGCCCCGCGGCTTCGGTGTGATCCCGGCGCGCCAACCAGCAGCTGGCTGCCGTCATGTGCCATGGCATGGCCAAAACGCGCCGCCGATTCTGCGAAGAACGGAAGTGCGCCCGTCTCCACCCAGATGTTGCTCCGTAATTCGAACTGGATTACGCGTCCCACAGACTCTAGGCCCGCGTAGTCATCATTCCAGCCCGGTGCGGAGATGAATGCGCGATCGCCCGAAAGGTGAATCGTCTCGCCAAAACGGTCTCCTGCCGTTGAGGTGTTGTGCTGAAACATCGTCTCGTAATTGAATCCGCCATCCCCGTTTCGGGAATACACGTGCACCTTGCCTTCCGGAGCAACCGGCATTTCTTCTTGGCCGCGGCGTCGCTGCGGAATCTGTCCTGGCTCCCCAATAAGCAGCCAATCCCTGTTCAGCGCCAGCGTGACACCGAAATCCGTTCCACAGTATCCGTATTGCTGGCATCCGGGATCCAAACCGTTCGTTCCTCCATCGGCAATCACGCCAACGTGCTGCCACGAACCCGATGATCCATCATAGACATGGACCGGGCCGTTCTTCTGCCCGACCAGCAACGTGCGCCCGTCACGAGCGACGACCGTCCCGAAACCATCAGCCATGTTGGCGTCAGGTGCCGTCAATCGATCCTGCATCGTCCAGCCGTTTGCACCGTGGGCATACACGTAAACCGAGCCCTCGCGAAACGACGTATTAGGCTCTCCTACAATGAGCTCATCGCCATCAAGCGCGATCGAAGTGCCAAAAGAACCGGATTGTGCCTTCACGTCAGTGGTTGCGAAGACAAAGAACACGGCGACGAACATAGAAAAAAGAATGCGATGCATGGCTGTGCGGATGGATTTGGGGTGAGTGCTAAATGTCGTACGGGAATCCTGGCGTTGTCAATGCTTATTGTTTGATCCAATTCATGCGAGCGGATTGCGGCAGCGTGTTCATGAGCTTTTTGAGCGGGCTGAGTGGATTGATCGGCATGATTTCAGCTCAGAGAGGCCCCGACAACATACCCACTGGCCCACGCCCACTGAAAATTGAGCCCACCGATGGGCCCGTCCACGTCACAGATTTCACCACACAAAAACAGACCGGGCGTCTTGCGGGACTCCATGTGCTTGAGATTCAGTTCTCTGAGAGGAACGCCCCCTGCAGTGACCTCGGCATATTTGTAGCCTCGATGGCCTGTCACGTTCAAGTGCATCCCGGTGACTGCGCGCACCAGCTGCTTGCGATTAGCCTTTGGCAGTTGGTCTCCCATCGTATCCACGTCCACACCGGCTACGCCTAGCATCATGTCAACCATGCGATCCGGCAATTCCTGACGAAGATATTTGCGGATGGAGGCGTGTCCCAGCGAAAGCAAAGCCTGATCGATTTCTTGGGCCGATGTGCCGGGCATCCAATTGACCGTGAGATACGCGCCCGGATCAGATTCCTGCAAATCCAATAAATACCGGCTGATATCCAGCACCGATGGACCGGACAGGCCGAAATGCGTACAAAGCGTCGAATTGGTGAAATCAATGATGTGCTTGCCCGTGCTCGTATGCAGACGTAGTGTGGCAGGCAACGTGATGCCGCTCAGACTGCAGACCGGATCGTCCTTGGGCAATGTCAGCGGCACGAGTGATGGAAACGTGCGGGTGACGCTATGGCCCAACGTCTGAGCGAACTCAAGTCCTTTCCCATCAGAGCCAGAGCGCGGCAACGCCTTGCCGCCAGTAGCCAGCACGAGCTGACTGCACTCCAATCGCCCCCACTCCCCGCTCACTGCATATCCGGTGACTGTCTTGCTGACGGCTTCCACACGTCGCGGATGCTGGACGCTCACACCGGCCTCTCGGGCGGCACGCAGCAGTGCATTCAACACATCGCGTGCATTGTCCGTGGTGGGAAACAATTTGCCTGTTTCTTCTCGTTTGAGCTCGACCCCCTGCTCACGGAAAAAGGTCGTTGTTTGCTCTACATCGAAGCGCCGCAACACTTTGGCGATGGCTGATTTTGATGATCCGGCATAGCGACCCGGATCGACTTCGTAGTGTGTGACATTGCAGCGACCACCGCCTGCAACGAGAATCTTCGCGCCCAGCTTGCGCGCCCCATCCAACAGGACGATCGACTTCTCAGGATGCCTTCGGCCCGCCCAAATGGCAGCCATGAGTCCGGCTGCACCGGCGCCTACGATCACGATATCCGCGCGTGCATCACTCATCCGCCCAGCTGTCGGCCCCAATCCTGTTGATCAAAATGCCCGTGAGCCGAGACGATCAGTCCGTCTTCGCCAATAACCAACGATTCGTAGCCGCTGATCAGTATCGCCTTTCCGGTTCCTCTTGGTCCTGTGTTGGTGCCCTTCATGGTCCAGTGCCAGCGCAGTTCCCCTTCCACGAATGCCAAGCAATCACATCGCACATCCAGATCCGGGAAGTCCGTCATGAATCCGCGCGCGACCCCTTCAACAGCCTCGCGACCACGTGCCGGTTCTTCATCGTTGATGGCAATCCATCCATCCTCGGCAAACATCGCCGCTACGGCCTTGGGACGTTGACTACTCCAGGCCTGTGCATACTGCGTCCCAAATGCATCCAGATCAGGCTGTGACGTGGCTTCGGTCAATCCAATCAACCTCCGGGGAGCGCTTCGACCAGCTCAACCATCTGTTTGAGGTGCCCTTCTGACGGCAGTTTACCGCGTCCAGCACCCAGATTATCCAGCATGTGCTTCGGATTGCTCGTGCCCGGCACAGCCACGGTGACGGCTGGGTGAGCGACGACGAATTTCAGCATGAACTGCGCCCATGAGTAGGCATCGAACTCAGCCGCCCACTCAGGCAGCGCCCGGTCGCCGATGCGCGACCACATGCGTGTGCGCCCGAATGGCAGGTAGACCATAACGCCAATACCCTGCTCCTGCGCCAGCGGAAAGATCATATCAGCTGCATCCCGATTGTCTACGGCGTAGTCGATGCCGATGAAGTCGATCGGGTACTCGCGCATGACGTCAGCTAGGCCCTCGTAATCGCGCGTTGTGGTAATGCCGATGTGACGAATGCGCCCCGCCTCTTTGTACTCCTGCAGGATGCCCAGCTGAGTCTCCGGATCGCCCATATTGTGGACCTGGTTCAGATCGATGACAGGCACGCGGAGGCGCTCAAATGAGCGTTCAATCTGAGCCCGAACCGCGTCGGGGTCTGCCGCGCCTCCACCTCGTTGAGCCACATTGACCTTGGTCGCCCAGAAGATGTTGTCGCCAAAACCGTCTTCTTCGGCCCATTGACCTGCATAAATCTCCGATCCGCCTCGGCCATACCCGGCCGCGCTATCAAATACGCGCCCCTCTCCTTCTGCACCTTCGGCGAGTGCCTGCAATACTGCCCGATGACCGTCCAATTCCTCCTGCGTGGCGTCTATGTTGATCCAGCGCCCACCGAGGCCAATGATTGGAATCTGGTGCAGGCTGGAAGGAATCGCGCGCGTCATCAACGGATCATCCATCAAAAGCCGGAGCGTACCCGGATGAAGCCCCAGTGAGGCGCCAGCGGTGGCCAGGGAGCTTACACGAAGAAAGTCTCGTCGCGTGATCATGGGAGTCCTGCGAATCCGGGGATGGCGATAACGCTCGAAAGGTACGGGTATCGCACGTGAAAAGAAGCGTTTCCCGCGATGGGCCCGCATGAAATAGCTGGGCGTAAAGCAGGATGGGCTTGAGCACCTTTGTACTGGTCCCTATCCTGCAAGGAATGGCAGAACAGGTGCAATTCAAGCGAAACATCGGCCTTTTCATGGCCGTGATGATAGGCATCGGAGCCATGATGGGGCCGGGCGTTTTTGCGTTGCCCAGTGTGGTGGCTGCAGATGCCGGTCCGCTCGGTATTCTGGCCTACCTCTTCATGGGTCTCTTGACCCTGTTTACGGCTCTGAGTTACAGTGAGTTGGGAGCTGCCATACCCATCGCTGGAGGTGGGTATTCTTTCGTGAGTCGCGGGCTACCGGACCCAGTGGCCTTTTTGGCAGGGTGGTTCTTCTGGATTGGCAATACGCTTGCCTGCTCGCTCTACGTCGTCATTTTTGCGTTGACCATCCGCGACTATTTCTTCCCCGATGTCAGCATTATCCTGATTGTAGTCATCACTACGCTGGTCTTCACGGCATCCAACCTTCGGGGTCAAGCTGAAGCGCTGAAGATGATCACGTTGATGAACATCATCGAACTTCTGGTACTGATCGGCCTCGGTGTTCTGGGCGCATTTGCCATTGAACCAACCAATCTGGAGCCGTTTGCGCCCATGGGATGGGAGCCACTGATTCCAACGATGGGATTGATATACATCTCCTACGTTGGCTTTGATCTCATCACAGTAGCTGCCGAAGAGATTATAGACCCAGCCAGGAACATCCCCAGAGCCATCCTGATCACGCTGGGCGTGGGTATTGTGATTTACGTTCTCGTCTTGTTCGTCATGATGGGCGTCGTCAACTACAGCGAACTGGCAGAGACTGATACGCCCTTCATCTTTGTAGCCGACCTTCTTTTTGGCGGCTGGGGCCGCACCGCTGGCATCATTGCCACCATAATGGCCAGCCTGTCCGCATTCAGTGTAACGCTGGGCGCCAGCTCGCGCGTACTCTACGCCTTGGGACGTGACGGACATTTCCCTCGCATATTTTCCCGTTTGCACACACGGTTCAAGACCCCGCATATCGCGCTCTTCGTTTGCGCAACCTTGGTCACGGTTTTTGGTGCGACGGGAATCGTCAACATTCTGGCCTCTGCGAGCAGCTTTGGCTATCTGGTCGCCATCGGCATCGTGAACTACGCAGTTATCGCGTTGCACAACAAGATGCCCAACCTGAGGCGGCCCTTCAAAGTGATACTGTACCCAGTCGTTCCGGTACTGGGTATCATCTCATGTTGGTTTTTCGTACCCATGCTGGAGCCCCAAAGCTTGGCACTGGGTGCGGTTCTCACCGCGATAGGCGGCATCCTCTACTTCGTGATGCCTGCCAATCGGGATTTGATCCAACGCATACCGGAATTGGTTCAACACATCAAAACGCGACTTCGAATCTGGAGGAGACCCCACATGCAGGTACTCATCATTGGAGGCGGTAATCAGGGGATGAATATTGCCGATCGGCTCATCAAGCAGGACGAATTCCGGATGATATTCCGCTCAGCGGAATACAAGGTAACTTTCGTTGAGAAGGACGAGTCCCGGTGCGAAGAGCTGGAGCGTCGCTATAGCGTCCCCATTTTCCATGGAGATGGGACAAAATTGGAGATCCTCGATCAGGTCGAGCCGCAAAAGATGGACGTGGCCATCGCTGCGACAAACCAAGACGACCTTAATACGATCATGGCGTTACAAGCTCAGCGCCTGGGCATCCCGCGTGTCATTGCCATTGCGCGTGACCCTGACTACGTCGAACTGATGAAATCCCGGGGTATCGTCTGCATCAGTGCGCCCTATGCCACGGCCGCGATGGTTGAAAATCATCTGGATCGACCAGATGTGGCCGATCTATTCGAAATAGAGTCTGGCGTAGCCAGCCTGATTGAGGTACGCGTGCCAGAGAATGGACGCATCGTGGGTAAACCGATCAGCGGCATCAATATCCCTGATCAGTGCGTTGTTGCGGCTGTAATCCGCAATAAAATATTCGTTGTGCCGCGTGGCAATACTGTGATGCAGGCCAACGACTTTGTGGTTTTAGTGGGGCCGGTGGACTCGGTGAGAGCCGCACATGCCTTGTTTGGCGAAGAGAAACCGTAGAGCGAGTCGACGCAGACCTTCGACTCATCCGGCGTTCACACGATGCGGGTCAGAATCGATCTCGGTTGCCTATCCCATCAAATCGTGGGTTGACGATGTTGTTGAGTACTGAGCCAAAACGATAACGGATACCAAATTCAAAGCCCGCTTCGTAGTTGGTTTCAAGCTGCCGTCGTCGAAGTAGGACTTCCTCGAGATCCGCGTCTCCCTTGGCCAGGTTGATCTGATCGTGGATAATCTCAAGAGAGCCGCCAATCTCAACGGAGAGGCCCTGGGTAACCCGCACTTCGAACTCGGCATCGAATTCCAGGCTGTAGCGCGAAGTCTCGTGCAGGTATTGCGATGCAATGATTCCCACTTCAACATTTCCCCAAGGCTGCACAACCTGGTAATCCGCATTGACTAGATGCTGGGGTAGCACTTCCTCAGTCTTGCCGTAGATCGTCGTATCGGCCCACGTCACTTGTGACCCTCCCAGGCGGTAGGCTACGGTCAGCTGGCGGCGATTTGCCTCACGATAGGGATAGAGGCTCCATTCGATTGCGCCCATGCCCCGATAGCGCAAATCGACATTAGAAAAAGAGGATTTCAGGATGTCAGCATACCCACCCAGGGACCAGTGCGGCGTGATGCTCTTGAGGGCGTAGGCTGTAAAGCCATTGCGATGTGACGTGCTCGTTATGATGCGCTCGCCACGCTCGAACCTGTCGTAATTGTAATTGAAGAATGGACGCAGCTGCAGTTTCCAGTCTTCGGTTACTCGGCTGACGTAAACGCCGTAGCGCGTGAAAAAGGAACGTTGCTGGGATTCGAATTCGGCATTGCCGTCCGAGTACAAGGTGAACGTCCAGAAATCCCACGGATCTTCCGTCATGGGTTCGGGCGTACCTGAGCCTTCCGAGGCAGCAGCAACGTGTACGCTGACTCGATCGCGCATATTGGTCTTCATCAAGTACGGCACCAGCGCAGCTTCCAGCGTGCGTAAGTACCCTTCGCGCTGCTCGGCCTCAGTAGCATTTGCCAGTATGGTGTAGGAGGTCGAAAAGTCCACACCTTCAAACAATCGTAAACCGTACAACTCAAACGTGTGTACTTCCCCGCCACCTCCGGTCTCTTCGCGAGTCACCAAAACATGCACGTCGGCCACTTCGCGATCACGAACATGATCCACATACGGGACTTCCTGACGGATGAAATCGTCCGGGCAGCGCTGGCAATCCAGGAAGATGGAAAGGCGGGCCGGAACGACTTCCGAGGCGTTCTGAGCTTGGGCATACCGAGGTGCAACCGCGCTCAGCGACATCAGCACGGCCAAGAGTACCAAGACGCGAAACCGAGTACTCGACACAGAGAAAGGAGACACAGGCTTATACCTAGATTTTACACTCGCATGGGTGGCATGCTGGATAGAAATGTTACCGATGGTTTTCCTTTCGCCAATCCAGATAAGCGGTCGCAAACAGGGACCCCATTTCCATCACGCCGCCCGTGTCGTAGTGAAGGTTGTCGGGTAACTTCGTGAGATTGTCGGTATCGACGAGGACCACATTGCGCATCACTTCAGCCGCGCGGAATTGGGCATCGCGCACATCATTCAGAGCCGGGTAGCGCTCAGACACTTTCCTCAGGGTAACCAACCGTACTGTTGACTTCAAGCTGGCCGCGGGGCAAAAAGGCGCAGGAGAGGTCAACAGTCATCAAGCTGGCTCTACTCGTCTTGAGGCGTCGAGGGATGAGCGGAGGTTGCTGACCTTCCTCCTACCCCTGATCCTGTTCCTGCTCCTGTTCCTACTCCTGGCTTGATCCATTATCGGATCATGGAGGCTATATTTGATTTCCAGATCCTGCGGGCGTGGCTAGAATAGCCAGTCAGGGATCTCTGCGATACACCAAGCTACAGCCAGGGCCCATGAAGCTCGTCAGCACACAGCTTTCCTATTTCTTCAGCGACAATACCGTCCGGCGCAACGTGCGGGCACTGCTGAAGTACGTGGCCTTTGTGTCGATCGTAGTCGTGATCTTTGCTGAGTTGTTTCACCTGATCATGGTGAATGTGGAGGGCCAAGAGCATTCTTGGTTCACCGGCCTTTACTGGACGCTGACGGTGATGAGCACGCTCGGCTTTGGCGACATCACGTTCCAGAGCGATCTCGGGCGCATTTTCAGCATGGTGGTGCTGGTTTCTGGGGTGGTGCTCCTGCTCATCGTGCTACCCTTCGCGTTCATTCGCTTTTTCTATGCCCCTTGGCTGGAGGCGCAGATTCGCCACCGAGCCCCTCAGAGCGTGCCTGCTGACACGTCGGGGCACGTAATCATCTGTGACTACGACACGATTGCCCCTGGATTGATTGAGCGTCTCAAGGACGAGGGAATCCTGTATTTCGTCCTCGAACCCGACCCTTCAATCGCCTCAGACCGATACCTGGATGGGATTTCGACCATCGTGGGTGACCTGGACAATAGCGAGACGTACAGGGCGCTACAGTTGGAAAAGGCGCGGATGGTATTTGCCAACCGGGAGGACACGGTCAATACCAGCATCATCCTGACCGTTCGGGAGGTGGCTCCGAATGTGCCCATTATTGCGACTGCCGGAAAGGAAAACTCGGTCGACGTGCTCAAGCTTAGCGGGGCCGACCATGTCCTTTGCTTGAAGCAATTCCTGGGCGAACAACTCGCAAATCGAATTTCAGCGTCCCGTGCGCGCTCGAACGTGGTCGGTCATCTGAAGGACCTTTTGATCGCAGAATTGCCACTGCACCGAACGCCATTTGCAGAAAAAACCATTCGGGAAACACGCTTACGCGAGATCTCCGGGGTCAGCATCATCGGGGTCTGGGAGAAAGGCCGCATGCAGCCAGCCCGGCCGGACATCCCGCTTTCCAACTCCAGTGTTCTGGTCATCATCGGCACGGAGGCCCAGCTGGATGCGCTCGACGACCTGCTCATCATCTACAATATCAATGAGAATCCGGTACTCATTGTCGGTGGTGGAACCGTAGGAACGGCCGCTGCAAAGGCCTTGCAAGAGCAGGACGTTCCCGTTCACATCGTTGAGCAAGACCCGACGGTCTGTAAACGTGCCCGTGAGCATTGCCAGGCCGTTTTCGCCGGCGATGCCGAGGACTATTACTTACTGAATGAAGCGGGCATCCTGGAGGCGCCGTCCGTGTTGCTGACGACCCATGACGATGCCATGAACATCTACCTCACGTCTTACTGCCGACAGCTGAACCCTGATCTGCGAATCGTCAGCCGCATCACACAGGAACGAAACATGGATGCCATCCACCGAGCCGGCGCTGACTTTGTGTTGAGCTACGCGTCGCTCGGCGTAGAGTCTGTTTTGTCCATTTTGCAGGGCAGAGAGCTGATCATGCTGGCACAGGGCGTCGACCTGTTCTCGGTACCCTTACCGGGCGCTTTACATGGCAAACAGCTGGCCGAGACGAACATTGGCGCTCGAACAGGGCTCAATGTCGTGGCCATTCAGGACGATGGCGAGGTACGTACGAACCTGTCAGGCTCCACCGTGCTGGAACGAGGTACGGAACTCCTCATGATGGGGAGTAACCAGCAGCGTCATGAGTTCAACGAGGCTTTCGGCTCGTAAAGGCCTACTCAGGCGCCTCATTCGGCTGACTTGCCCAGGTGGCGATCAAAGAACTCAATCAGTTTACCATAGAGGTATCGACCGTGGTGCCGCTCACGGGTCCACCCGTGCGTAGCTCCCGGTGCGAATGCAAAGTCAAAGTTCTTGCCCTTTCTCATTAGCTCTTCTGCCAGCACAGCCGCGGTCTTAAAGGGCACGACGTGGTCCTGCATGCCGTGAATGAACAGGAGGTGATCCTCCAGATTCGCCGCCAGCTTGAGCGCTTTTCGTTCGAACACTTCCGGGTGAGTCTGGGGGCGACGAACGATGGCAACATCGTCGGTGCCGAAGAACATCGGATCGACGGCCGCGGCGGCAGCCACACCAGCCTGGAAAAGGCCCGGTTTCATCAATAGAGAGTACACGGAAAGTGTGCCTCCGTAGCTACTGCCAAAGATGCCAATACGATCGGGATCGACGTAGTCCAGCGATTCCATGTAGGCGACGGCACTCGCGTAGTCCTCGATGTCCTGGTCGGCAAAGCCCAGCGCGAATTCCTCGCGGAACGCCCGGCCATAGCCGTCACTGCCGCGTGAATCCACCTGAACGACGATGTATCCCTTCTCGACCAGCATCTGCTGGATCATGCTGGAGGTGCCGGCCCAACGATTTTTGGCCGTGTTTGAATACACGGGTCCGAACAATACGGGGTAATGCCTGCCTGGCTGGAGATCAGCTGGCTTCAGGATGCGCGCGCTTAGAATGTAGTCATCGACCAGGCTCGGGAAGCTGACGTACTCCCCCGCGGTCCATGTCCGTTCGTTGAAGGCAGGTAAAGGCGAGTGGGTCAGGCGCGTAGGTTCGCCGCCTTCGGTGCTCACGACGTACAGTTCCTTCGGCGAGGTGTCGTTGCTGTGCATGAACGCCAGGTGCCTGCCATCGGGAGATGGGTAGCCGGAGTTGCGGCCTGCGAGGTGCGTCAGGCGTTCTGGGTCGCCGCCAGAGGTGTCCACGCGATAGACGTGCAATTCGTGTGGGTTGACGCCGTTGCCGGTGTAATAGAGAGCATCGCCCGCTATTGTCGGTGCGGAGAGGACATCATAGGTCGGGTCGGTAAGCAGGCGCGGAAGGTCTCTGGAGGGTGAGGCGTCCATCACATACAGACCATAACGATCACCCATATCGCTCAGGACAACGACGTGCTCACCATCAGGATGCCAGTTAGATGCAAAAGAGGTGTAGGAACGGCTTTCCCTGACGCTTTGCCATATCTGGCGTGGTTGGATTTCGCCTGATGCGACGACAAAGAGTTTGCGGTCTACAGCTGTGTCGGATGCGATGTCGACGAGGAGGTCATTTGTGGGTGACCAGTTGAAGTCGACGACTTGATTGGACTCAGGGTCCGGTAGATCAAGGAAGGTAACGTCGCCGCTTTGCAGGTTCAGCAGGCCGACGCGGCGAATCTCGTTGGGATCACCCGGGTAGCCGCGACGCACCTCATTGGGGTTGGTCTCAGGTGCGAGGTAGTCGGGAAAGGGCACGGTGCGCATCTCGCGTCGATCTACGACATGAATGGCGATTGTCTCGCCATCTGGCGACCACTTATACGTTGGCCCACTCCAGATGCCAGGACCGATTTCGCGTTCCGCTCGGCTGTAGCGCCCTTTTAGCAGACTGGACAGACTGGCGATGCCGATCTCGGTGAGTTGGCGATTTTCTTTGGACGAGAAATCAGCCAACCACAGATCACCATCTTTCAGGTAAGCCGCCTGGTCACCTTTTGGCGATAGCGCCAGACCATACGCCCCCGCCTCGATGGACATGAATGCGGCGTCATCGCCGTTGCTGATCGATGTATGCCAGAGGTCGTTGCCTCGCAGACTGACGATTGTGTTATCGTCGGTCCAGGTGTAACTGCGCACGGGCGGTGATTCGGCCCCAGAAATCACGCGAAAGTCCTGCCCATCACTTGTCGATACCCAGAGGCCACGTCCTCCTTTTCCAGGCTCAGTCCACGAAAAGGCGAAGTGTTCGCTGTCAGGTGCCCAGGCAGCACCAGACGGACTCGAACCTGTCATTCGTGGCGAAGCGAAGATGTCGTCAAGGGTTGGCGGGGAGTTCTGGGCCTTGACTGCAGTGGGTAGTGCCAGAAGGATCGCTGCCAGTATCAATGATGGCCAAAGAGTGACCTGTCGCATGTGAATGGTCTTGAAAATGTTAGGGAAGGAAAATGGAATCGACGTCTCAACAGCTGGAATCCCGTTTGCAAAAAGAGACCCGGTATCCGTCTTCAATCCGGAGATTCAGCACGGCCTTACGCGTTTCCGTCTTCTTTTGAAGGCGAGACTGTTCACGCCTTCGGAAATGTAGTTGGTCTATGACGGACACGCCAGATCTACGTGGCTGCAACATGCGCTTACGATACAGACTTGGGGCACTTCTATCGGATGAAAGCCCGGAGGGCAAGGGAGATGGAGCGCATGTATCGGCGGCAGATTCCTCTACAAATCCGGAGCAGGCGGCGGTCAAAACAACCTGATCGATACTCCCTTGGAAAACTCGCTTTCTCCAATCGGCATAAAAAAGCCCCCCGCAGCGGTGCTGCGAGGGGCTTTTCTTTGCATGCGGAGAGGGAGGGATTCGAACCCTCGGTACCCCAAAGGGCACAACGGTTTTCGAGACCGCCCCGTTCGACCACTCCGGCACCTCTCCGGGGAGAAATCTAGGGCGCTACGATATCCGCTCCAACGCGCGGCAGGTCAAATGTCATCGAAGATCGCTGCCAAGCGAATAGAAGGCGGGCTGGGGTTACATGACTAGCCCAGCATCTCACTCAGGATGCCAGGAACCTCATCCAAGGCGCTGTCCAAGTTCTCTGGCTGCTTTCCTCCTGCCGTGGCGAGTTGGGGACGTCCACCACCGCCGCCACCGACCAATCGGGCGACTTGGCCTACGAGTTTCCCGGCCTGGATGCCTTTGCCGATCAGGTCGT
>CALIKL010000017.1 GCA_938018055.1 uncultured bacterium | reverse complement strand
GGGCCATCACTATTGGCAGCAGCGGGCCGACTATGTGATCGAGGCCACACTGGATACCCTTACCAACGGATCATCGGAAGCGAGCGTATCACCTACCACAACAATTCGCCCGATGAGCTCGGCTTTCTGTGGGTACAGCTGGATCAGAATGTGCGGTCGATCGAGCACTCACGGTCGTATCGAATGCAAGGGGCCCTGCCCGAGACCATCAGTCCGGCATTCAGGCGCTACGTGGGTGTCGGGAATTTTGATGGCGGCTACGACATTTCCCGTGTTCAGCTTGTGGATGATGATGGCAGTATGGTTGACACGGCCTGGCGTATCAACAACACCATCATGAAGGTGAATCTGCCCGAGCCATTGGCCTCAGGTGAAACCATTTCATTCGACATCGACTGGTCCTATCTCATTCCGAACAGCGGGCATGGTGGCAAGGAGTTGATGAACGACGGGTGGCTCTACGAAATGGCTCAGTGGTTTCCCCGTATGTCGGTCTACGATGATGTCAACGGCTGGCAGACAGAGCAATTCCTGGGACGCGGCGAGTTCTATCTGAACTTTGGCGATTATGACGTGAAGCTGACCGTGCCGTGGGATCACGTGCTGGACGCTACCGGCACGCTTCAGAATCGCGAGGAGGTATTGACTCGTGAGCAGATTCGTCGACTCGACGAAGCCTATTCCAGTCAAGAGCCGATCTATATCATTTCGGCGGACGAGGTCATGGATCCTGCTACCCGTCCGGCGAGGGATGGCATGTTGACCTGGCACTTCAAAGCAGAAGACGTGCGAGACTTCGCATGGGCGAGTTCGAAGACCTTTGTCTGGGATGCTGCCGGATATGATTACGGCGATGGCGGGCCGATCGTGAAAGTCCACTCCTTCTATCCGAAAGAAGGTTCCCCGCTGTGGGACAAGGTCTCGACGCGGGCCAGCATCGTGACGCTGGAATCGTACGGAGAGATGTCACTGCGGTATCCCTACTCGAAGTCAACCAACTTCAACGGGCCGGTGGGTGGCATGGAGTACCCGATGATCATTTTCTGTGGCGCCCGTCCGCGTCCGGATGGGACGTACACCGAGGGCATCGAGCGATCCCTGATTGGTGTGACCATCCACGAGGTCGGCCACAACTGGGTCCCGATGATCATCGCCTCCGACGAACGCAAGTGGACCTGGATGGACGAAGGACTCAACACGTTTCTGCAGTACTACGCCAAGCAGCGCTACGCCCAGAAGTTCACTGGCACGGATATCTGGACACAAACGGATGATGGCACCTACCCATCACGTCGTGGTCCGGCATCGCTGATTGTACCGTACATGAAGGACCCGAACCAGGTCCCCATAATGACCGAGTCCGACCTGATCCAGAACAACTTCGGCAACAACGGCTACGCCAAACCAGCTGCCGGCCTGTACATGCTGCGCGAACACATCCTGGGTCCGGACATCTTTGACGAAGCCTTCCGGGAATACTCGCGCCGCTGGGCCTTCAAACACCCGCAGCCGGCTGACTTCTTCCGCTCCATGGAAGAGGCCGCCGGCGAGAATCTGAATTGGTTCTGGCGCAGCTAGTTCTATACCACCTATGCCAATGATCAGGCCCTGGCAGGCGTGACGGAACAGCAAGCTGAAGCACTTATCGGATCGACAGAAAATGGCTCCTATTACTACCGCATCACGGTGGCCAATGAAGGTCAGCAAATCATGCCCATCCATCTGCGCGTTACATACGAAGACGGATCGGATGAGATGATGATGCTTCCCGCTGATGCGTGGCGCTCCAACGAGTTGACGTTCACGAAAGGATTTTTCTCGGACAAGAAAGTCCACAAGGTTGAATTGGATCCGCTCGAAGCATTCGCAGACATTGATCCGACAGACAATGAATGGATAGCGCCCGATGTGCAACCGGAACAGGAAGAATCGGGCGGGGGTTCGCGCTGAACGTATTGCCGATCACAGGGCGCACGAACTAGTGTTCGTGCGCCCTCACATCATCCCCAACTGCATGCTTTCTTGGCTGGCACCATTCCTGATTATTCTTGCCCTTGGTGATGCGCCTTCGGCAACGACGCTATCGGCACGGCAGGTTGAAGAGCATCCTGAACTCCCTCTTCACGACTTTCACGTATCGTATTCGCGTCTTGCCGTGGAGGGATCAATGGCCGTCGTACGGATTCGTCTGTTCAAAGACGATCTGGGGCAGGCACTGGCAGCTCGCGAGGGAAGGGATATAATGGTAGATATCTCGCCTGAGCAAGACTCGCTCTTCACCATTTATTTCAACGAATCCTTTATCCTGCGCGCTGGCGAAGAGACGTTGTCTGGACGACTCGTTGGCAGCGGCGAGGAAGTGGTCGGAAATGAGCCTATGTGGTGGTACCTGCTTGAATTCCAGGCCTCGTCAACAATCGAAGGACTTCACGTTGACCAGCGCATGCTGGGAGAGATATTCGAGGATCAGAAAAACATTGTACAGATTCAGCATTTCCCCAGCGAAAAGACGTTTTCGCTTTACTGCGCGGAGGACGCTTGGGAATACACGGTCTCCTTTTTAGACGACTGAATTCCCGGTAACCGGCAAGCACACCCCGTCACCAAGGAGTACATTGACCGTTCATTCCCTGGTACCGTGCCGACATTCCTCCATTCCATCCAGACCGCTGTACCCTCCTCCTCCTACTCGCAGGAAGAGGCGGCAGAAGTCATGCTGGGCTCGCTGGAGCCGGGAAGCAGGGCTTCGAAGCTCGTCCACAGGATCTATGCGCACTCCGGTATTGAAAAGCGACACAGTGTGATCGAAGATTTCGGCACAGAGTCCGGTGGAGACTTCATTGATGCGCACGGGCACTTCCGCTCCCCGTCCACGGGCAGACGCAACGATCATTACATGCGCCACGCACGGCCGCTTTTTGCCGAGGCTGCACGCAAATCCCTCGATGCTGCTGAAGGATTTGAAGCGCACGACATTACCCATGTGATAACCGCGTCTTGTACCGGGTTCTACGCACCTGGACCGGACTTTCATTTGGTCAAGGATTTGGGTCTCCCTGCACAGACACGACGGGTCCACATTGGGTTCATGGGGTGCTATGCGGCTTTTCCTGCATTGACCACCGCTCGAGCGTTCTGTGCGGACAACCCGGACGCCGTCGTCCTCGTGGTATGCCTCGAGCTCTGCTCGCTCCATCTTGAGCCATCCGAAGAAGTAGATGATATCCTCGCTTTTTCGGTTTTTGCTGACGGAGCCGCCGCTGCCATCGTATCCAATCGTCAGCCGGCGAACGTACCCGCTTTCCGTGTTGACGCATTGGACTCAACCATCGCACCGGACAGCGAGGAAGACATGGCCTGGACGATTGGGGACCTGGGATTCAAGATGGTCCTGTCGACGTATGTCCCGAAGATCCTCGAAGCAAACATTGGAGAGGTGGTGGATCCTGTATTGGATCGCGCGGGACTTGATAGAGAGGATATCACGCACTGGGCCGTGCATCCTGGCGGACGCGCCATCCTGGACAAAGTGCGCAATGGGTTGTCCATCGAGGAATCCCAGATCGAGGCTCCACGATCGGTGTTGCGGGACTACGGCAACATGAGCAGTGCCACCATCCTTTTCGTCCTGAAGCAAGTCTTGGCATCGGCGGATCCCGGGGAGCGCGTAGTTGCCATGGCATTCGGGCCCGGGTTGACCGTTGAGACCGGACTGATGGAGCGGGTGTAGATGCCTCGCTGGGTCCTGACAAAGCGCGCCGTTCACCTTGAGGAGATCATGGATGATCCGGACTGTGATCCGGTCCTGCTGAACAATACCTACGACTGGTTTGCACGCTTGAATCCGTGGCTGGGGCGCTGGAAAGCTGTATACCGCTCGCATGTGCGCCCGCATCTGCATGCGCAGCGCCCCACGCGGATCCTGGACATCGGCTGCGGTGCAGGTGATGTGCTTCGACTGATCGGAACCCTCGCGGCCCGCGACGGACGCCAGGTTGAATTGGTGGGTATTGATCCTGACCCGAGAGCCATTGCCTACGCACGGACTCAGGAGCAAGGGCCTTTCCTGTCTTTCGAGACTTGCCATTCCTCTGATCTCGTTGCGCGGGGGGCCATGTTCGACATCGTGCTGTCCAATCATGTCCTGCATCACCTGGATGCTGACCAGTTGACCGTTCTGCTGCGTGATTCGGACAAGCTGTCCACGGGCCTGGTCGTGCACAATGACATCAAGCGGGATGACATGGCCTGGGTGGCGTTCCTTCCTGTTGGTCTGATCTGCCGCGACTCTTTCATTTTGACCGACGGGTTACGCAGTATCCGGCGAGCGTGGCACCCAGATGAACTGGGTGCGCTCGTGCCCCCCGGATGGTCCGTCGAGACCCGCTCCCCCTTTCGTCTGCTTATAACCCGGATACGCGCACCAGAGTCTCCTCCCTTCAACACCCAGCTCCCATCGTCGTGATGAACGTAGTGATTGTCGGGGCGGGGCCGGTCGGTCTGTACCTGGGATGTCTGCTGAGGCAGCAGGATATAACCTGCACGATTCTCGAGAGGCGCCTGGTTCGCTCAACGCACTCCCGCTCCATTGGAATCCACCCTCCTGCCCTGCGGCGACTCGAGGCGCTCGGTGTGGTTTCCGAACTGGTGGAGCAAGGCATCGCCGTCCGCTCTGGCGTCGGTCTTTTACGAGGACGCACGGCCGGCACTCTGTCATTCGAGTACCTGAAAGAGCCGTTCAATTTCGTTCTCGCCGTGCCACAACACATCACGGAAGCACGACTCGAGACACGGTTCCTTTCGCTGGGCGGCATCCTGGAGCGAGGTCTTGAGGTCGTGGGCATGCGCCAGGAAGGGGAACGCGTCGTTTTGACCTCGAGCAAAAGCGGTCATATCTCGGACAGAACCGCGGATCGGGTGATCGCATGCGATGGCCGAAGAAGCGCCGCGCGGGACCTGCTGGAGATACCCCTATCAGGATCGTCTTACGCCGATCATTACGTCATGGGCGACTTTCCCGATACGACTGACTTTGAAAATCAAGCCGCTATTTACCTGGACCGCAAAGGCGTGGTCGAGTGTTTCCCGCTCCCGGACGGCATAAGACGTTGGGTGGCACGGATCGACCGACCTGTCGCGACTGCACATACCGAAATCGATACGTTGGTCCGGATCGTATCGGACCGTACCTCCATTGCGCTTCCTGAAGACCAGTGCAGCATGCATTCTTCATTCACTGCTGAGCGATTCGAGGCAGAACGTTTCTTCGTGGGCGGCATCGCCCTCGCGGGC
>CALIKL010000016.1 GCA_938018055.1 uncultured bacterium | reverse complement strand
TACCCGATTGATTCGGCAATACGAAGAAGGAAGACGACAAAGATTGCAGAGATCAGATATGGACCAATGCGTGTCTCGCCTGCTCGCGTCCGCTGTCTGACAGCTTCATCAATCCCTCCTGGTCTTCCACAAAGCCAGCGCGCTTTGCCGTTCGAACGGCCATCATAGCGAAATCCCGCTCCCATCGCAGGTGATCCTGCAGATGTTCCACGCGGCACTCCTGCTCGGCTTCTGGCAGCCCTTCGTGGTGATAGAGATGAATGAGTAGCATGTCTCGCGCGAAAACCTGCCGCTGACGATTCTGCTGTCGCACCCGTGATACGAGACCTCGCTCGGGAGCAAAGGCCAGAACAAGCAGAAAAACGAGGCCAGCCGTGGAAGCCATGGAGCCTGCAATCGAGGCATCCAGCCAGCGAGCCATCCAGTATCCTCCAACCGCAGAGATAGCGCCCAAAGCGGCCGACATCCACAGCATGCTGGCGAGTCGCTGAGTGAGCATGTATGCGGCAGCCGGAGGAGCCACCATCAAGGCCACAACTAAAATGGAGCCCACGGCATCAAAAGCGCCGACGGCTGTCGTGGAGACCAGCCCCATCAATACATAATGCAGCAATACGGGTGTAAACCCCAGCGTTGCCGCCAAGGCTGAATCGAATGTGGCGAGCTTCAGCTCCTTGAAAAAGAGGCCAATGAACACCACGTTGAGCATCAAAATGGAGGCCATGACAAGGGTCGCCTTTGGAACATCGATGGAACCCAGCACGACTCTATCAAAAGGAGCGAATGCCAGTTCTCCCAGGAGGACTGCATCGACATCCAGGTGAACGTCGCCGGCAAAGCGAGCAATCAGAATGACGCCAACACTGAACAGCGCAGGAAATACGATGCCGATGGCGGCATCCTCTTTCAGCAACCCGGTTTTGCGCAGCAATTCAACCAGCGCGACAGTAGCTACTCCTGCGGCAGCCGCTCCGAGGATGAGAAGCGGCGAACTGAGATCTTCCGTCAACAAGAAAGCGATCACGATACCGGGAAGGATGGCATGACTGATGGCATCGCTCATCATGGCCAGCTGCCGCAATACCAGAAAGACCCCTGGCAGCGCGCATGCGACGGCCACCAGTACGGCAATGATCTGGATTTCGATGGAAGCGCTCATGCCCCGCCTCCATAGTGCTCTTCGATCACTCTACGTGCCCGCTCTTCTCCCGCCGGGGTCAGAGACCAGCGCTGATCGTCAATCGGTTGGGCAAGTTCCAGGGTTTTTAACAGGTGCAGCGTCCGTTTGGCCGTTCCCGACATCGAGGACATGACATTGAGCACCTGTTCGGAGTGCGGATAATCGGCCGAGGCGTGCTGAGAGGCCAGCGTGTACAGATCGACCAAGACGGCGTCCACCCGAAGTGCTCGCCCTGATTTCCACTCCCGGATCTTCCGGAATACGAATCCGCGATTCGGGGCAAAAAGCAACGAGGCGCCAACGATCATACTGACGACAACCACGATGACGGGTCCCGTTGGCAGATTGGGCGCCATGCTACTGGAAACGGCGCCACTAACCCCTGAAACGGCCCCAAAGACGGCCGCGAGTAACACCATCACGCCCAATCGATTCGTCCACTGGCGGGCTGCAGCCGCAGGCGCCACAATCAGCGCGCTCATCAACACAACGCCCACCGTCTGCAATCCGATGACGATGGCCGCGACGAACAATCCGGTGAGCAGGTGCTCCAGGGCGCGCACAGGCAATCCGAGCGTTTCGGCCATATCTGGATCAAAAGAGATCAACTTGAACTCCTTCCAGAACGCGACCGTCAATAGCAGGATGACGGACCCGATGGCCAGGATCACGTAAATGTCGCGCTGCATGAGCGCGGCCGCCTGACCGAAGAGAAAGGAATCGAGGCCTGCTTGATTTGCATCCGGCATGCGTTGGATGAACGTCAGCATCACCAAGCCGACACCGAAGAAGACGGAGAGCAAGATCCCGAGGGCCGTATCGTACGTGATGGGCGTGCGCCGTGTAAGCGCAGCGATCAAGACCGATCCGAACCATCCCACGGCGCCGGCTCCGAGAATGAGGACCAATGAAGACTTCGACCCCGTGAGCAAGAACGCCAACGCTATGCCGGGCAGGGCGGCATGCGAGATGGCATCACCCAGCAGGCTCTGGCGACGAAGGAGTGCAAAACACCCCAATGCTCCGGCCGAAATGCCCAGGAGCGCCGCGCCGAGCGCAACCGTTCGGAGCGTATAGTCGGTGAATAGCTCGGTCAGAATGTCCATCACTCCCCTTTTCGGGCCATGAGAGCCGATACAAAGGCCACGCGCCCCCCGTATGTGGCGCGCAGATTCTCCTCCGTGAAGACGTCTTCTACCGGGCCTGCGGCAATGCGCCGAACGTTGAGCAGCAATACGTGATCGAAATACTCAGGGACGGTCTGCAGGTCATGATGGACTACGACAACCGTCTTGCCACGCTCACGCAACGCACGTAGCAACTCGACGATAGCGCGTTCGGTTGTCGCATCGACGCCCTGGAACGGCTCGTCCATCAAGTAGATATCCGCATCCTGCACCAGCGCCCGCGCCAGGAATACGCGCTGTTGTTGCCCACCAGATAATTCAGATATCTGTCGGTCAGCGAGTGACTCCATACCGACTTCGGCCAGCGCCTTGATCGCCTGCGCCTTTTGGGCCGCTCCGGGACGCCGGAACCATCCGATCGTCCCGTACACCCCCATGGTGACGACATCCAGCACATTGGTTGGAAAATCCCAATCCACGCTGCCACGTTGCGGGACATAGGCTACTTGCGAGCGGTTTTTCTGGTACGGCTTGCCGTGCACAAGTACAGATCCGGCGGCGGGGGTATTGAGCCCCAGGACACTCTTGATGAACGTGGTTTTTCCGGCGCCGTTCGGCCCGACTATGGCCATGAGGACCCCGTCCGGAATCTGGAGGTCCACGTCCCAGAGCACTGGTTTTTCCCGGTATGCGACCGTCAGGTCGCGTACATCGATAGCCAGGTCTTCAGCAGGGATGGCATGATCTGTGGTCATGGGAACGACTTTCAGGTTATTGGACGTTCGCGGAAAGTCCGGAGACGATGGTTGCCACATTCGAACGAAACATGCCCACATAGCTTGCCTCGGCCGTACCGGAGGATCCCAGAGCATCCCCGTAGAGCGTTCCTCCGATCTGAACGTCGAATCCACGGGCACGAACCGCCTCGCGAACCGCCTCGATTCCGCGGGGAGAGATGGAGGACTCGACGAACATGGCGGGTATCCGGCTCGACGCGACGAACTCAGCTAAATCACTGACATCTGCCGTCCCGGCTTCGAGGGCAGTGCTGATCCCCTGTAATCCGCGCACTTCCATGTCAAAAGCCCGACCAAAATAGCCGAATGCGTCATGCGACGTGATCAAGACGCGATTTCCCTCGGGGATCGAGGCCATTTCGCCAGCCGCCCAGGCGAAAAGGGAATCAAGCTCGCCTCCGAAACGCGCCGCTTCGTTACGATAGTATTCGGCGTGCAAGGAGTCAGTACCAGCCAGCGTCTCCCCTACCATCACAGCGGCTCGCTTCCAGAGCACGGGATCAAACCATATGTGGGGGTCCAGGCTGCCTGTGAACTGATCCGAGGCAATCAGCTCGGATTCCTCCACACCCGCTGTGACAGCATGAACTTCCGCGCCACGGCTGTGCATCTGCTCGAATATGTCGACCATTTTCCCTTCCAGATGCATGCCATTGTAGAAAATCAAATCTGCGCGGGTCATGAGGGACACGTCCCCTTCACTGGCCTTGTAGAGGTGCGGGTCGACCCCGGGACCCATAAGCCCTTCCACGTCAACAAACGCTCCACCGATCTGACTTACGAGATCGGCAACCAAGCTCGTTGTTGCCACAACACGCAAAGGATTATCAGGGCTAATCTGGCCTCGCTCGGATTCTTGGGGGGACGAACAACCAACCAGGGCCATCAAAAGGCACAGGCATATGATCGAAAAGCGGTTCACAGGGACTTGGGGATGGATTAGAAATGTCCTTCTTCATGTTTTAGCCTTGTCTAACTTTTTGTTCCCGGAGCCA
>CALIKL010000015.1 GCA_938018055.1 uncultured bacterium | reverse complement strand
GTGGAGACCATTTTCTGCTTGGAATGGATCGAGCCGGCGAAGGAACGTGTCATATCAGCATATCCTCCCCAAATCAGCGAGAGACCCACCAACTCCGTCACATACAGAACCTCTACTTGACCCATCCGAGCCATACTACCGCCGATACCCGGCAGCAGGGCGCCCACAGCGATCAACACATTCCCCCAAACCTGGCGAGGGTCCGATGACTGATTACGGGCGTACTTTACGGCCGACCACACAGCACCTCCTACCAGGAAGATGAAAGCATAGATGTTGATGAACGGAGAGAAGAGGCGTACCCAGTCCCATTCCATGACCGCCCCCGACAGACGGTAAGGCTCCACGAGGATCATGGAGACCGGCGATGCGATCACGAACGTAGCTGCAACGGCCACAGCGAGGATCAAGGTAATCGACATTCGGTGAGCGACCTTGTTGGAAAACAGCAGGTAAACCGTTCCCTGTGCCAGCGGCGCACCGCCGAGCAGCGCGCCGCTGACATACCACGCTTTGAACGTGATCAGATTCCAACCGAACAGGGTGGTAATGCTCTCGGTAAGCGTTCCAACACCGTACATCGCAGCGCCTAACATCCACCACATCAGGTAAAATGCCGTCGGCTTCATGCGCCAGCGCTTATACAGCACGACCGTAAAAGCGGCCGCCAACATGGTGGTAAGAATAGGCAGGTAGTGGACGAACGTCGGCATGACGGCAGAGGTCAAAGAGTCTGGATCTACTGGAATTTGCGCGATCCGTCCGGCTGGAAGACGTAGTCGAATGTCAAGAAGCGCGCGGTGTCATCGCCGGTCGGCGTTTCAGGAGCGCCCTGATAGTAGCTGATCATCGAAACTTTGGCGTAGCGTCCGTCTGCGGTACGCACCAGGAGCACGCGCCCGGGTATCGGAGAGAGCACCTGGGTAGCGAAGTTGTAGTTGTACCAGCCGTTTCCGGAGCCCGTTGGAATGGCGTAGGTATCGGCGCTGTCCTGGATCCAGCCATTTTCCGGAGCATTCATGACGTCACCGAAAATGTCGTCCACAATCTGGGCAGCCCCATTACCCGGACCAGACGTACCGCCATTCACGATGATGGTGGAGCCTTTGAAACCGAGGTCCCAGCCGGTGGAGGCAGAATCGGTAGAAGCCACGATTTGGCCGGTACGAAGGCTGAAGAAGCTGAACGCATTGGCGCCGACAGGACGGCCATCAGATCCAATACCGATGATGGGGTCTGAGGGGACATCCGAGGCGCGTGCGGCAATGACTTCCTGGGAGTCGTCATTGGAGCTGCTTGAGTCACAGGCGGTCACGAAGAGCGCCAGGACCAAGATCATGCTGAATGAAGTGATGCGTGATTTCATGATGATGAATCTGATTGATATTTAACGTGTGTTGAGTGTGAGAGCGGCAAATACCTGACGTCCCGAAAGGGATGGGATCTGATTCGCATTGATGTGATCCAAGGCATTCACCAGTCCGATTTGCAGCTGGGCAAATCCGGAAAGGGGTTGATTGAGCGTGACGTTCCACAGGGTGTGACCGTCCACATATTCCTGGTCGGTATCCAGAATCAGATTTCCGTTCTGATCGCCGAAGCCATAGCGGGATTTCAGGGCTCCGCGGATGTGGATATCCGCGCTGGAGTGTGGGATATCGGCGGAAAACTGCAGGGAAGCGGTATGCCGCGATCGCCCGAACAGTCCTCCGTAGTCTGACCTTCCCAGACGAAAGTCGCGGCCATTCTGGCGACCGAAGTACTCTCCATTGTCGATGCCTTCGATGACATCGAGATCACGCGTATCCAGGAATTGGTAGCCGAGTGCCAAGCGCGATGAGGCAGACGGTCGCCAGCTTATTTCTGCATTGAGCCCCTGGGTTACGATCCGTCTCAGATTGACGTAGGAGAAGACCTGCATCCCGTTGGTCTTGATGGCAATGGGCAACGTTTCGATCAGGTCACGAACGTGGTTGCGGAAGCCGGAAACATGCAGGTGCACCGCGGGGCCCCAGTCTGTATCGGCACTGAGGTTGTACGAGACGGAGGATTCCGGTACGACGGTTTCGAATGCAGCAAGGTCTGTCATGACCGAGCGTATCTGACCGCTGCTTTCCAGCTCGGAAAGCAGAGCGGACGCGTCGGCCGAACCGATGACACTATACCCGGCGACCGGATTGGTATAGTCCATGTACAACTGTTGGAAAGTCGGTGCCTTGAAGCCCGTACCTACAGAGGCTCGAAAGCGTACGGTCTCCCTGCTCTTGAGCATGAATCCGGCCTTCGGAGACAGCTGCCATCCATAATCTGAGTGATGGTCTATGCGAAAGCTGGTTGTCAGATCAATGGTGCTGCTCAGGATGAACTGCTGTTGGGAGAAAAGCCAACTGGTGCGATTGGATCGGGAAACACCCGCAATGCGGCCCGCTTCCACGATCTCACGCTGGATTCCCGCACCCGTATTCAGAAGCAACCATGTTCCCAGGATCTGATCGTTCTGTAATTCGAGCTTGCGGATTCCTTGGTCAAAGGTGCTGTATTCAGGCTCACGCCCATCGATGCCGCCAGACAACAGGGATTCTGTCCGATAGTCTGAGAGATGATTGCGCAGCGTCCAGGTATTTCCGATACCGGCCTGCCAGATAAGAGATGGAGACAGACTGAGATCACTCCGTTGTTCGTTCTCTTCAAAGGTGAAGGCATACCCCTCTTGCTGGAAACCCCTCACGTTGCGCTGCTCTTCCGTAGCAAATCGGGCATTGATCCTGGCGCTGAGTCCCGAGATCAGGGACACATCAAAGCGGCTCGAATACGTTTCAGTCTCGTATCCTGGACCTGTCAACCCCGGCGCTTCTGGATGCAGGTCGTAACCATCGGACTGAAGACGATCCGCGTTCAGACGCCAGGCATAACGCCCCATCATTCCTTCCAAAGAGGCTGTCAGGTTTTCCGTGCCATGGGTTTGGCGCCTCACCCCGACGAGCGCACGGAAGGGTTCTTGCGGTTGGCGGGTTCGGATATTGATGACACCAGCCAAGGCTTCGCTTCCATAAAGGGACGAGGACGGCCCCTGAACGACTTCAATGGATGCGATGTCCGTTATGGTGAAGCGGTCGAGATCAAGGGTACCTCCGTTGCGACCGATGACAGGTTCGCCGTCGATCAAAATCAGGGTATATGCCGGATCAAGCCCTTGCAGCTGGATACCCGTACCCAGAAAATGGCTTAAAACCATGCCAGGCTCTTCGGCCAAAAGGTCGGAAAGACGAAGCGCGGCTCGCGCCTGAATCTGTTCAGCTGGAATGACCCTCGTAGGAACAGGTACATCGCGCAATACCGAAGGAGATCTCGTTGCCGTAACGACAACGGCCTCCATTTCGTAATTGCGAAGCGAGTCTGATGCCGCCTCCTGGGCACGAGCGGCTTCCGGCAAAACGGAACCGCTCAGTCCGAACAGAACCGTGGCACCGAGTGCAAACCGAAGGATGAAACAGGTGTTACCTGACACAGAATCGCTGTAAAAAGTGTATCATGAATCCATTGACGATCAGGTTTTGACGGACGATTCCCGACAGAACCCTATCAAAACTATACAAAACTGAACACTTGGTCCGCATCGTGTATAGAATATGCGGTGAAGGGATTGTTCAGGAAGTGTCAATTGCGACAAGATGTCCGAGATCTTCCACTCATTGAAAGAGGCAGCTGAACAACTTGGGGTACACCCGGTGACACTGCGTCGTTGGGCAGAGAGCGGCAAAATTCAGGTCGTACGTACCCCGGGTGGGCATCGCCGCTTCTCCAGCTCCGAGATCGATCGATTGAAGCGTCAGTCGTCCGGCGACCTCAGCCCCTTGATGGGAGAGGAATTGCGCGAAAAGGCCCTTACCCATACCCGAGAGGACATATCCCAGCACGATGCATCGTGGATCTCTGGTATTTCAGAGAAGGAGCGAAAAGAAAAAAGACTGCTCGGACGTCGTCTTATGGGGCTCATGATTCAGTTCGTGGGCGCCGATGAGGAAGCCGGAGATGACATCCTCGATGAGGCCCGGACCATCGCCCGGCTCTACGCCAAAGGTGTGGTAATGAGTGGGCTCCCTCTTCAGGAAGCGCTCAAGGCTGTGAATTTCTTTCGCGATCATATCCTTGAGTCCGCTGTCGTCCTTCCCGAGGCGGCGAGCCGCCGCCCGGAAGCAAACCAACGCATGTTTCGTCGGTTGAATGCGTTCCTCAACGAAGTGCAGCTGCAGATCGCAGACTGCTACCAAGCCCTGGGGTCTGTCTCTCAGCGCATTCCGGCTGAGGGTTAGGACCAGCGTTACCAACGCATCATCATGAGTAAGCACGGAAAAGTATTGGTCGCCATGAGTGGCGGTGTGGATTCGTCTGTCGCAGCGGTACTCCTCAAAGAGGAGGGCTACGAAGTGGTTGGCATCACCATGAAAACCTGGGATTACCAGGCAAGCGGTGGTCGGACTGGCAAGGAGGTAGGGTGTTGCACCCTCGAATCAATGAATGATGCTCGGGCGATTGGCATCAAACACGACTTCCCCCACTTCATTGTAGACATCCGTCAGGAATTCGGGGACTGGGTAATCGAACGATTCACGGACGAGTACATGGCTGGGAGGACGCCGAACCCTTGTGTTCTCTGTAATACCCACATCAAGTGGGAGTCCCTGATGCGTCGAGCAGATGATCTGGGGTGTGAATACATCGCTACTGGTCACTACGCGCGTCTGCGGACCGATGAGATGTCTGATCGGCACATTCTGTCGAGGGGTCTTGACCACAATAAGGACCAGAGTTACGCGCTTTGGGGTGTATCGCAGGAAAATCTGGGACGTACCATATTCCCGCTCGGAAATCTGACCAAGCCACGTATCCGGGAAATGGCTTCGGAATTCGGCCTGGATGAAGTGGCTTCAAAGCCCGACTCGTATGAAATATGCTTCGTTCCCGATAACAACTATCGCCGCTTCCTCCGGGATCGGGTGCCCGACATGGATGAAAAGGCAGGCCCAGGGGACTTCATTCGTTCGGATGGATCGGTTATCGGGCGACACGAGGGGTATCCATTTTATACCATAGGACAGCGCCACGGTCTGGGACTCGCCGTGGGCGAGCCGATCTATGTGACGCGCATTGACGCCGATACCAACCGGGTATGGGTGGGACCAAAGGAAGAGCTACTGGGGCAGCGCCTGACGGCCGCTCAGATAAATCCCATCAAGTACCCCAATCTGACGGGTGAGCGGGACGCTATCGGTAAGATCCGCTACAAAGACGAGGGGGCTCCGTGTGTCGTTTGGCAAGATGGTGAAACGCTCCATGTGCAGTTTGCGTCACCTCGTCGCGCCATCACTCCTGGGCAGGCCATTGTCCTGTACGAAGAGGAAGATGTTCTTGGCGGCGCATGGATTCAGACGGTGGGTGAGCCTGAGACGGTAACGGGCTGAGCTGGAGCAGGTACAAAAATATTCGCTTTTGGTCCGTTATTACCCGATTTGACTTAAAAAGGCAGCGGGAATTGCCGATGTAATTGAGGACTAACGATCCCAATTATGTTTGACGTCAGCGTAACCATCGCGTGGGCCTTCTTTGGCTCGAGTATCCTCGCATTCGAGTTGGCCATGCATGCATGGGCCAAGCGGAGGAATGCGTACTCAAATGCATTCTTTACGTTGATGATTTTGGCTGGAGGTTGGTCCCTGTTCTCCGGCATGCATCTGATCGTTGAGGATTTTGAGCTGAAAGTGCTCATTGCGAATATCAAATTCGTATTCATCGCTCCGTTTCCGGTGATCTGGGCGCTCATGGCTGCCTGGTACGCCGATATCGACATTTCCCGTCGCACGGTGAAGTGGTTGTTTGTCATGCCAGCCATTATGCTGGTTCTGATCGCCACCAATTCGTGGCATGGCGCCGTTTTTGCAGCGAGCGAGCCCTTTGTCCAGGATGCTTTTACCACAATTGCACGTGAGTACGGATTCTGGTTCTGGACAAACATGGCCTATTCCTATTTCATGGTCATGGCGGGCTTCTTCATTTTCCTCAGGCAAGTCATCAGGACCCGGGGGCATGTTCAGATTCAGGCCATAATCATGATGGTGGGATCTGTATTGCCGTTGGTTTCCAACATTTTCTACTTCATGGGGCTCGGCGCCTTTCTGTACCTCGACTGGACGCCGGTATCTTTCGCGGCTTCGGGTCTGTTTTTTTACGTCGGCATGTTTCGCTATCGCATGCTGGACCTCATGCCCATCGCTCGGGAGCAAATCATCTCCTCGATGGCTGACGGAGTGGTTATCACCGATCCGGAAGGACACATCCTTGAAGTGAACAAGGCGACCAAGCACATGCTGGAAAACGGGGTGGCCGCATCCCCTGGTCTCCATGTTTTCGACATTTTCCCGTTCATCCGTCCAGCCTGGGAGGTGTCTGCCGAGCAGGCCTCCGTACACAGGGAGTTGGAACGCTACTTCAATGGCCAGCGTCGATGGGTCGTCGTTCATATTCAGCAGGTCTTGAATGAGAACGGCATTCTTCAGGGCAAAATGATTCTGTTTCGAGATGTCACTGAGCAGAAGGAGGCCGAAATACATCTTATTGAATCCAGAAAGCGGATTCAGGAGCTATCGGCGCTCAAGTCGGCATTTCTGTCCAACATGAGTCATGATGTTCGCACGCCTTTATCAGGCATTATCGGCTTGGCTGATGTGCTGCAGGAAGAAACCGAGGGCGATCAGCTTGAGCTGGTCGGTATGATCCGCGCCAGTGGGGACCGGCTACTGAAACTCCTGAACTCGATCCTGTCGGTGAGTCACCTTTCATCAGGAACGCTGGATCAGAACATCGAGCCTACAAACGTTGTAGCGTTGGCTCGAGATGTCCTCGTTCAATATGAGCGGGAGGCACACGAAAAGGGAATCCGCATTCAGGAACGCATTACCGAAGAAAGCATCGTTCGAAACGTGGACCCGGCGCATATCGAGCACGCACTCAGCCACATTTTCGATCATGCCGTTCGATATACCGATTCCGGTAGCATTTCAATGGACATTCGAGAAAAGGACGCCGAGCTCATGATTCGCATTTCGGATACCGGGCGCGGATTCGACCCTGCTTTCGTCTCTTCCATCAATGAGCCCATTGACACCCTTTCTTTGGCAGAATTCGGCTTGGATAAAGGATCTGGATTGGGACTGCGAGTTGCCAACGGTCTGATTCAGGAGTCTGGCGGACGCCTGCTTATCTCTTCAGAGCCAGGCATCGGATCAGGGTTTACGATTATGCTTCCGAAAAAGGAAGCGTCTTCCAACCCAGACCGATCCCCTCAGATGCGAGCAGTCGACCCTGTTTATCAAGAGATACCAGATTCGCGAACGGATCTTCATTGAGATCCAGGTGCCCATCCAGATCCAGATACTGAACGTTTGAGTGGGTGGCCGCGAAGTGAAGTGCGGCAGCGATAGATAGGGCGGACTCGTCCATACAACCCAGCATGGTTCCCATCCCAGACTCAGCTGCGCGCTGATCAATGGCATGAGCAACCCGTAGTCCACCCATTTTTTGGAGCTTGATATTGATCAGCTTCACCCCTCCAGCATCCGCTATACGCGAGACATCGTCCGCAGACTGAACAGATTCATCTGCCATTACAGGAATCGATGTATGGCGGGCTGCTTCTGCGAGTAATAAGAGGTTTTTCTTGTGTGTAGGCTGCTCTACGTACTCGACCTGCTGGTCTCCCAGGCCTTCTTGAAGCACGTCCACATCCGCGAGTCCATAGCCTTGATTGGCATCCAGCGAAAGCCGGATCTTGTTCCCGAACATCTTCCTGAGCATGCGAAGCCGGCGAACATCGGCGTGGACGTCATGACCTCCTTTCACTTTGAAAAAAGAAAAACCCTGCTGGAAAAGTGCCCGTGCTCTGACCAATGTTTCGGTCTCGGAAGCAATTCCAAGAGTGACCGACGTTTGCCGAGGTACCCTAACCGCATCACGATAGCCAAAGAGGGTACAGAGCGGCTCTCCCTTAGCTCGGGCCTTCATGTCATGGAGCGCCATATCGACGGCTGCACAGGCAGAAGGATATCGACCAGCGGGCCATGGTAACTCATGCAAAGCGTGACGCAGGGCTGCTTTGGAAAAGACGTCCAGAGCGTCCCGGGAGTCGCGGACAGATTCTCCAGTAACTTCCGGCGCGGGCGCTGCGCAACCGATGCCTACGCGTCCATCGCGCATTCGGATTACTACAAAATGATTCGTGACCTCGGAAATGGTCTCATAGGCGATGGTGTAAGGCACCGCGAGCGGAGACTGAATGGTGTGGACCGAAATGTGCTCGACGGTCATGAGATCGGTTCGCGGGTACGCAGGCAGGATTCGACGAGTGTGATCAAACGATCGCATCCTTCGCGGAATATGTCAACGGCTGGACGGTGGAAGCGCGCTTCAAGGGAGGAGCAGACGGCGGAGGACTCGGTTTGCGAAAGGCCTTTCGGGTTGATGGTCAGGGCATCAACTTTGCGGTCGGTGAGGATTTCCAGAGCAGCAATCTGTCGTTCCATGGCGGGCATGGGAAGGTCGGGGAAACCATCGAATGTTGTTCTAGCCGGAACGTCCTGAAGCAGAAGGATATCCGGTTTTACGGCAGCCACCAGTTCCAGGCCTCCCGGATACGCGGGATGCAACAGGGCGCCCTGGCCTTCGACAACTACAACATCCGGTCGGGCCTCTTGCCAAGCCTGACGCACGACATGTTCTATTTCTCCGGCTACAAAGTCATTGACGAGCGTGTCCAGCCGAATGCTGAAGCGCGCACCCTGCAGCCATGCTGTTTGCCCCGTACCAATCATTTCGGCCGTGTAGCCTTTATCTCTCAAAGCGTTGCGCAGGACCCAAGAAGTCGTACGTTTGCCAGAGGCCGAATCCGTGCCAAGTACAAGCACTCGTACGGCATCAACCTCTTGGATCCGGCCCTCGTAAAAGTGCAGATCGGATCGATGGGGTGGCTTCCGGACATCAATCAGCCGTACGCCATACTGCTCGGCCAACGGAGCAAATTCAGAATCCTCGGACAGGAAGACGTGCAGGCCGCAATACACATCCATACCATGTGATATCGCTTGGTGAACGGCAGTGCGAGCGTGGTCGGGTAGCACACCTCCATCGGTTGCCAGTCCCACGATAAAAGCGCCTCCCGGTTCAGGCAAGAGGCTGAGTGCGTCGTTCAGATCCGCAACGATGGGAATCCCATTGGGCACATTATCCAGGAAGGTACCCGCATCTTGTCCAGCATAGACATGATCGACCACGGCATGAATTTCAAATCGCTCGGTGAAGCGAATCAGACCATGCGCCGTTTTCCCGCGCGTGGAATCCATACACGTGGCGCAATACACAATGGCAGGCGTGGGTGTCATCACGCAATCAGGATTTGGTCGACTCAACGGGCATCTTACCGCATGGTACGACACTTTCGCACAATCGAAAACGCCATCTCCAGCGCTTGTTCTGCATTCAGGCGGGGATCGACCTGGCTCTCATAGGCTTCGTGCAGATCTTTTTCTTCCAGACCACGCGCTCCACCGGTGCATTCGGTCACATTTTCTCCGGTCAGCTCGAGGTGAACACCGCCCAGAATGGTTCCGCTTGCGTGGTGTATGTCGAACGCCTGCTCCAGCTCGGACTGGATATTTTCGAATCGACGCGTTTTCAGACCATCTTCGGTAATTTCGGTGTTGCCGTGCATCGGGTCACACGTCCACAAAACGGGATGTCCCGATGCATTGACTACATCAATGAGACGTGGCAAAGCCTCTTCGATGCCCTCGACGCCGAAGCGGGTAATGAGGGTAACGCGGCCTGGTTCGCAGTCCGGATCTACCCGGTCCAGAATCGCTGTCAGTTCACGTGCTTCCAGATCGTGACCGACTTTCAGCCCAATGGGATTACGAAGACCTCGTACGTACTCCACGTGGGCACTGTCCAGCGTATTGGTTCGTTTTCCGATCCAAGGGAAGTGCGTCGAAAGATTGTAATAGCCCTTTGAGGTCGCTCGGGTAAAGGCTTCCTCGTACGGGAGGAGCAGGGCTTCGTGACTTGTGAAGAACGAAACCCGATCCGTATTGCTGATCGGAAGGGGGGAGACCGCTTCCGTGAAACGCAGAGCGTCGAGGATGGAATCCACGATGGCCTGGTACTCAGCTCGCAAGTGATCCGAGGTCACGAAGTCCAGGTCCCAGTATTCCGGGTGACGCAAATCCGCAAAACCACCTTCTCCGAGGGCACGGACATAGTTGAGCGTCATGGTGGAGCGCTCATAAGCGGTAATCATGCGTTCAGGTGCCGGTCGGCGAGCTTGCCTCCCGAATTCCGGTGCATTGACCATGTCGCCTCGGTAAGTTGGCAACCGTTCCGCTCCCTGACCTTCAAAATCCGCGGAGCGGGGCTTTGCATACTGCCCGGCAAAGCGGCCCACCCGGATGACTGGCATGCGCAGCCCGTAAATGAGTACAAGGCTCATCTGGAGAAGGACTTTGAGCCGGTTGGCAATGATGTCGGGGCGGCATTCGTCAAACCGCTCGGCACAGTCACCTCCCTGCAGCAGGAATCGCTTACCTGCGGAAGCCTCAACCAGATTTTGCTGGAGTCGATTGATTTCCCATGGAGTTACCAGGGGCGGCAGTACAGCCAACCGTTCCAGCACCCGGCCCAGCTCGACGTCGTCCTCGAAGAACGGCTGCTGACGGGCCTCGAATGCCTGCCACGACGAGGGAGACCACGTCGCGAAAGGGGACTCAATGGGAGGCTTTTTGGACACGTGTTTGGTGGGCGGTCGAAGCAGATGCGGGGCGAGAAGGCCCGTCGGATTGAAGAGCCCGGCTGCGGAGAACCCTTGGCGTGCGGATTCGTTCGCCCTTGACCTATTTTTTGCTTCCTCAACTCGAATTCGCCTTCGCGATCAGGTGTTCATCCATGCGTAGTCTTTTCCCGGTTCTATTTACTGCGTTTCTCCTCTTCACTGGCTGTGATAGTGGAGATGTTGTTGAACAAGAAGTAGCCAAGCTCCAGATTCGGCTCGAGCTGGAGAATTTGCCGCCACTGCAAGATGGATTCGCGTATCAGGCGTTTGCCCGCCTCGGTGCGGAGATTCACGCGACTGACAAGTTCAATACCACGGAGAACGGATCTTTCGTCAACGCGGCAGGACAGTTCATCCAGAACACCTTGACGTTTGATGTTGACGTTTCGGAGGCATCCGTGATTTTCGTGACGATCCAAGAGAAACGTGACTCGAATGATGAGCCGTCCGGAACGGTGGTATTTGCAGGCGACCTCTCCGGGTCCGTCGCCAATCTGACTCAATCGCACCCAAGTGCCTTTGGAGTATCGCTGAACGGTCAGACTGGTTCATTCATGCTCATGAGCTACGTCGCAAATGCGCAGCCTTCAGATGTTTCCGGTCTCTGGTTCATTGAGGGATCCAAAGCTGCACCCAGAGCGGGTCTGTCCCTTCCTGCACTTCCAGAGGGATGGCATTATGAAGGTTGGATCGAAGTGGGTGGAACACTGATCTCTACGGGTGCTTTTCGAGACAATGAAGGTGCCGATGCGGCAAGACAGTACTCCAACTCCGACACGCCTCTCTTTCCCGGCGAGGACTTCGAGGAGAACGCTCCGGACGGGGTCACCTTCCCGCTGAATCCGGCCGGAGGCACCGTTCATGTCACGGTTGAGCCGTTTCCAGACGATACGGTTGAGCCCTACGGATTTTTCGTCATGACGGGTTCGGTTCCAAGCAGCCCTGCTGCTGAAACAGCATATACGCTTTCCTCGAATCTGGTCGCCCCTTCGGGTACTGCGACACTGTTCTAGATCAAACGCTGTTTACGAATTGGGCCCGCGATTCGCGGGCCCAATTCGGCTCATTCAAGAGTTTACAGATCGACTCGCGCTTCTCGTTGCGCGCGCTTACGGCGGTCCCTGATGGCGCTTCGTTGTTTGCGCAGCTGACGCTCGACGGAGGAGTAAGCATCCTGGATGGCCTCAGGTATGAGTGGGGACTTGTGGGCTCCGCAAATATTGTCCGGCTTGTGATATAACGTCAGTTTGGCCTCGTACTCGTTTACCGTTGGTTTTCCGGACAATTGCTTGATGGAGAGATGGGCACCGGTGATATCCGAATGTTCTTCTTCGAGGCCGTTGAGCCGCGATGTGATCCAATCATGTGTGTTGTCAGAAACCTGAAGGTGATCCAGGTGGAGTTCGAGATTGATGGCCATAGGTGTGTGCCTTTCTAATGAGCAGGACGAAAGAGCTACCATTGAAATAGGCTCTCTCCCTCAATTAATCAACCGGGTCGCAAGGAATTGTAAGCTCTTCCCTCGCAAGTATGGCAGGGAATGGCGGGGGTAGGCGTTGGAAGCCCGCTCGAGAGACCTCCACGTCACTTATGTCTTGGCGGTGCTGACTTTTCAGCCGTGTAGTACACCGAACTTGGACCGCGCATACGCCATCCACGGACCGGATTTCAAACCAGATCCGGTGACTTCCTGCAGGATATCGCCAGCAGTTTTTCGACGTCCCCAGTGATGAACGTTGGTCCGGAGCCAGCTGAGCAGGTGGGAAAACTCACCCCGACGAAACTGATCATGCAAGTCTGGTATGTCCGTTTGCGCTGCATTGAACAGCTGCACGGACATGAGATTGCCCAACGCGTAGGTGGGGAAATATCCGATGGCGCCGAGCGACCAATGAATGTCCTGTAGTACGCCCTCGGTATTGTTGTCTGGGCGGATACCCAGCCAGGATGCCATTCGATCGTTCCAAGCTTCGGGAAGATCTTTGATGGCTACACGTCCCGCGATCATTTCCTGCTCCAACTCGAAGCGCAGCATGATGTGCAGGTTGTAGGTCACTTCGTCTGCCTCAACACGAATGGTCGAAGGGACCACCGTATTGATGGCCCGATAGAACTGTTCGAGATTCACATTGCCCAGGGCATCCGGGAAGGTCTTTTGTGCGGAGGGAAAGGCATATTCCCAGAAAGGCAGGCTCCGCCCAACAAGGTTTTCCCACATGCGTGATTGGGACTCGTGCATGCCGAGCGATGTGCCGTCAGCCAGCGGGGTGCCCTCGAGAGCGGGGTCGATGCCTTGCTCATACATGGCGTGACCAGCTTCATGCAGTGTCCCGAAGAACGCTGGATTGAAGAACCGTTTCTCAAGGCGTGTTGTGATGCGAACGTCCGAGATTGAAAAGGAGGTCGAGAATGGATGGGCTGAACGGTCCTGGCGTCCATGATTCAAATCGTATCCCATGCTTTTGGCCATGTCCAGGCCAAAACGCCACTGGTCCTCTTCCGGAAATTCGCGGTGGACCGGACCTTCGCAGAGCATTCCGCTTGAGGTGAGCTCTTTCACGAACGGTACCAGATCCTCGCGTAGCTCGCTGAAAACCGCTGCGACCTGAGCTGTTGTGGCACCCTCCTCATATTGGTCCAGAAGGGCATCGTAAGGTTGGTCTTCATACCCAAGAGCCTCAGCATGCTGGATGCACAAATCCACGATGTGCTCCAGATGAGGTGCGAAGACCGGAAAGTCATCATTTGCGCGCGCTTTCTGCCAGGCGCCTTTGGCGCGTCCGGAGGCTGCTGCCATTTCGGCAATCAGGGAAGAGGGGACCCTTACGGCCTTCTCGATATCCTTTCGGGTCACGCGTATCACATCGCCATCGATATCAGACTCGGGCTGAGCAGATTCCAGCAGGCGGGAGGTTTCATCATCAACGAGCAACTCGTGTGCCAGCGAGCGGAGTGTAGCAACCTGTAGGGAGCGCGCCTCCGCTCCACCTTCTGGCATATAGGTTTCCTGATCCCACTCAAGCACGGCGGCTGCCTGGTTCAAGTGCGTGATGCGATTCAAACGATTTCGGAGAGCATCCATAGGTGATTGTGACTCGAAATAGAAGGACGTCGAAATGCGGATGCCTTTGATGCCGGCACGAGAGGAAGGTTCTGATCCCCGTGTCCGATTTGGGCGCTCATCCAAAAAGGGGGCAGGATGACTTCCAAAGCAGCATCGGTCCTACACGAAATCTGCGGATGATCTTCCATCGGATTTGCTCATGATCGCGTATGGTGAAGCAAGGTTCGGGGTCCTGTATCCTCAATCGAGATCACTGAGCGCCTGTCAACCAACGCGTGGAGGCGACACCATGAAGACGTTTCACATACTCGTACCAACTGACTTTTCCGACAGCGCCCTCTTGGCACTGGAACATGGCATCCATCTGGCAAACCTGTTCGAAGGAGAGCTGCACATCCTCCATGTAGCTGAGCTCCCTACGATCACGCTGCCCGATTTTCCCTCGGATCTCTTCGAGGCGGCCAAATCGATAGGCATGAAGCGTCTTGGCGAGCTGATCGAGCAGCAGACTATGGAGCTGCCACCCGGAAAGCGGGTTGTTTTACCCGGCACACCATCTGACCCTGCTGCCGATGCCATCATCGGCTACGCCGAAGCCAACGACATCGACTTTATCGTCATGGGAACCCACGGCCGCCGCGGTGTCCGGCGCATGCTGATGGGAAGTGTGACCGAAGAAGTAATTCGCCGGTCACCTTGCCCGGTCTTGACCATGCGAACCCACAAAAGGGCCTGGTCTTATCCTCGCGTCGATCGGATCATGGTTCCTGTGGACTTCAGTGCATCGTCTCGCCAGATCATCGGCGTGGCTTCGCGGATGGCAGAAAAGTATGACGCCTCGGTCACCTTGGTCCATGTCGTGGACCTTGAATACTACCCCTACTACGGATTTGGCTCGGATCCATTCCGAGCTGTGGAACGAGACATGATGCGGGCCAGCGAACGCAAATTGGCCGACTATGTGACTGACCTGCAAGGAGCAGGCATCATTGCCACATCAGTGACGGTGGAGGGACATCCGGCCAACGCCATTCGCAAAGTAGCTGAAGAGCATGATGTCGACCTGATCGTCATTGGCTCCCACGGTCGGCGAGGACTGGATCGCATCATGGTCGGCAGCGTTTCCGAGAAAGTCTCTCGATCCGCCCATTGCCCGGTTCTGGTAGTCAATACAAGCGATGACTCCATGCAACTCGGCGTAGCCGCTTAGCGCCTGATAAGGGGTTGATGCACCGAAAATGTGATAATGGGGCCGGGTCACGATGTGACGTGCAGTGAAAAAACCGTGATCCGGCCTCAAGAGGGTGGTCTGGCCGATTTAAGGGTGGGCCGCAGTCTTGATTCAGGTCGGAAGTCGGCGTAGATTTTTCATTCTTCGTCGCATTGCACGCGACACGACCACTACGCCAATGTAGCTCAGCTGGTAGAGCAGCTCACTCGTAATGAGCAGGTCAGCGGTTCGAGTCCGCTCATTGGCTCCACGCTTTTAAAGCGCTAAGCGCCGC
>CALIKL010000014.1 GCA_938018055.1 uncultured bacterium | reverse complement strand
CAACACACAGTTCAAAGTGAAGCTGATTGTGCCTGTTGCCATGGAGCAGGGCCTGCGCTTCGCTATCCGTGAGGGTGGCCGTACGGTCGGCGCCGGTGTCGTGTCGAAAATCCTCGACTAAGACGTTTTGGATTCAGCAGGGCTGAATCCATTCTGCCCTGCAAGGATAGCTGACAGCCGTCAGTTGCAGTTGCAAGGCACGAAACTCGCACATCGCCGAGGGTCGGAAAACGGCCCTCGGCACCTGTGCATACGGGCGTAGCTCAATTGGCAGAGCAGCGGTCTCCAAAACCGCAGGCTGCAGGTTCGAGTCCTGCCGCCCGTGCAATAAGCGACTTGGTCGCTGAACCGGATGAATCTGAAAGGATGCTCCCGGTGTAGAAACTTCAACAGTAAAGAAGGAAAGACATGGCAGGCATCGGCGAATACATGCAGGAAGTTGGCAAAGAGATGCGAAAAGTCACCTGGCCAACGCAGAAAGAGCTGATCAGCAGTACGATGGTGACCATTGTGGCGTCAATCATCATCGCCCTCTTCATCTTCGGAACCGATCGCGTTATCAGTACGGTTCTCGAAGTCATCTACGGCTGACGCCCAGTACTCGCTGGATCCACCCACCTCAATCCGCACCTCCATGGATGCTGCCAAAGGAAATCAGGTCAGGAAATGGTACGTTCTTCGCACCTTCTCCGGCCATGAGAAAAAAGTAAAGGAGTACCTCGAAGAGGAGTTGGATCGTCTCGGCATGCTTGAAAAGATGCCAGAGATCATGATTCCAACGGAAACCGTATTCGAGATGCGTGCGGGAAAGAAGCGAACGCGCGAAAAGAACTTCTTTCCAGGCTATATCCTTGTGAATGCCGTCCTCGACAAGGAGCTGTTGCACATTCTGTCGGGTGTACCATCCGTCGTAGGATTCTTGACGACCGGTGACGAGCCGACACCATTGCGACCGGATGAGGTAAACCGCATCCTTGGTAAGATGGACGAAGTGCGGGATGCTGGTGAGCAGCCTGAGATCCCATTCAAGGATGGCGATGCCGTCAAGGTGGTCGATGGCCCGTTCAACAACTTCAATGGTGTTGTTGAAGAGGTGTACCCTGACAAGATGAAAGTCCGCGTGATGGTTTCCATCTTCGGTCGCAAGACGCCGCTTGAGCTGGACTATCTCCAGGTCGAGCACGAAGAGTAATTCCTTCTAGGAATATTCACTCTCCGGGCATTGAGCCTCGGAACCAGGTAGTAGGCAGGCTGTTACAGATCGGCTTGCGCAATTTAGCAACCAAACCGAGCGGGAGCCGATTCATACCCGGCGTTTGAACCGCGAAATACATGGCAAAGAAAATCGACGGCTACATCAAGCTGCAGATCCGGGCAGGACAGGCTTCGCCAGCTCCTCCAATCGGTCCAGCACTTGGTCAGAAAGGCGTCAATATCATGGAGTTCTGCAAGGCGTTCAACGCAGCCACTCAGGACCGTATGGGACTCATCCTCCCGGTAGTCATCACCGTCTACGCGGATAAGTCCTTTACTTTCATCGTCAAGAGCCCGCCGGCCGCCGTTCTGCTGAAGAATGCGGCGAAAATCAAGTCCGGTGCGGCAGACCCCCTGCGTGAGAATGTTGGTTCGGTAACCTGGGATCAGTGCCGGGATATCGCAGAGCAAAAAATGCAGGACCTCAACGCATTTGACCTGGATCAGGGAGCCCGCATGATTGCAGGCACGGCCCGGTCCATGGGTATCAAGGTCAAAGGAGCCCCCAAGGCTAGCTGACTTCGTCGAGCCGACCAGGCGAAGTGACCTGGTTCGGGGCGTATCCATCACCTGCGGGAGCCTGTCGTCATTAGGCGAGGCGTCTGTACCGCAAAGATCAATTCGAACATGGCCAAGAAAGGAAAACGTTTCCGCGCCGCCCAGGAGCTGCTTTCGCAGATCGAAGGGCCCGTAGGCGTATCGGAAGCGGCAGAACTCGTAAAGAAGACGGCATCCGCCAAATTCGACGAATCCGTCGACCTGGATGTACGCTTGGGTGTTGACCCGCGTCACGCAGACCAGATGGTCCGTGGCACAGTTGCCCTCCCGCACGGTACCGGTAAAGATGTGCGCGTCCTCGTGCTCGCCAGCGAAGGCAAGCAACAGGAAGCTCGCGATGCTGGTGCTGATCATGTCGGCCTGGACGACATGGCTGAAAAGATCCAGAAGCAAGGCTGGACGGATTTCGACGTAGTGATTGCGACGCCGGATGTCATGGCTGTTGTCGGTAAGCTCGGTCGTGTTCTCGGTCCTCGTGGACTCATGCCGAACCCTAAGAGTGGAACGGTCACCATGGATCTTGCTGCTGCAGTAGCTGAAGTAAAGGCTGGTAAGATCGATTTCCGCGTGGACAAGGCAGGTATTCTGCACTGCTCCATTGGCAAAGCTTCCTTCACTGCTGAGCAGCTGAGCGAGAACGCAGAAGCCTTCCTGAAGGAAATCCTGCGCCTGCGCCCTTCAGCTGCCAAGGGAACCTATTTGCGCTCGATCACCATGTCGACGACCATGGGTCCCGGAATCCCCATGGATCGTACGCAGGTAACCTCCTCGCTTCGCTAAGTGCCCCCTCTGAACGGCCCTGCGGGGCACTAGACACATTGAAATCATGGCAATGACCAGAACACAGAAGGAGGCGACTGTCGACCAGCTTGTAGAGAAGCTCGAGCAGACGCCTACCATCTACATCACGAACTACTCCGGTCTCACGGTAGAGCAGGCTACGGATCTGCGTACCCGCTTTCGCGAGGCTGGTGTCGAGTACAAAGTCATCAAGAACACCATGCTGCGCCTCGCAATGGAGCGCATTGGTGGATATGACGAAGTATTCGAAACACTCAACGGCCCGACGGCCGTGGCCTTCTCCGAAGAGCCCTCCGCTCCTGGACGTGTCATCAAGAAATTCCTTGAAGAGACGAAAGGAGAGCTTCCTGAGCTGAAAGGTGCTCATGTCGAAGGTGCTGTCTACCATGCAGACGCCCTCGAAATGCTCGCAGCGCTCAAGTCGAAAGAAGAGCTCATCGGGGAAATCATCACACTGTTGCAGTCGCCGATCACGAACATCGTCAGCGGCCTGCAGGCTCAGGGTGGCAACCTCGTTGGAGCCATCAAAACGATTGCAGAGAAGGCGGAAGCCTGATCGCACTTTTGCCACGGCCGAAGGGCAGTGGCATCGGAATCCATTTTCCATCAACCCTTAATCGGCAGCCGAGTCCCATCCGGACGCAGACAGCTGCAGGAGAAAGAAAACATCATGGCAGATATCAAAGAACTCGCTGAATCGCTAGTTGGCCTCACGATCAAAGAAGCCAACGAACTGGCTCAGCTTCTCGAAGACGAGTACGGCATCAAGCCTGCTGCTGCAGCTGTAGCTGTTGCAGGACCTGCAGGTGGCGACGGCGCCGCTGGCGGTGGCGGAGAGCAGACCGAATTCGACGTGATCCTCAAGTCGGCTGGCGACAAGAAGATCAACGTGATCAAAGAAGTCCGCGGCATCACCGGTCTTGGCCTCAAAGAAGCCAAGGAAATGGTCGATAGCGCACCTTCGACGATCAAGGAAGCTGTGTCCAAAGACGAAGCTGAAGAGCTCAAGTCGAAGTTGGAAGGCGCCGGAGCAGAAATCGAGCTTAAATAATCGATTTCCGGTGCAGCTTCCGAACAGCTGACGCCGATAGACCTGGCCGGTCCCGATTTTCGGGACCGGCTTTCGGCGATTCAAAAAGGTCTCCCCACGGCCCTCGGGCCATCCTCATTCCTCAACGGTAACTGACCGCACCATGCCCAAGGTAAAGAGTCAAGCCGTGCGCTCCACGTTTGCGCGCATCAAGACAATCAAGGACTACCCGGATTTCCTGGACGTCCAATTGCAGTCGTTCCACGACTTCGTGCAAGATCATATTCCCCCGGAGGAACGGGAGGATACCGGTCTTCAGGCAGTGTTCAGTGAGCACTTCCCGATAAACGATAGTCGCGAACGCTATACCCTCGAGTTCATTCAGTATGGACTGGATGCACCGAAGCACTCCGTAGAGGAATGCATCGCGCAGGGACTATCCTTCTCCGTGCCTCTGAAGGCCAAACTTCGTCTGTCTTCGAAAGAAGACGAGGATGAGGATGAGGCAGAAGAAGCCATCGAGCAGGAGGTCTACCTCGGTAATCTTCCATTCATGACAGAGCGTGGTACGTTCGTCATCAATGGTGCCGAGCGTGTGGTTGTATCGCAGCTACACCGTTCGCCAGGTGTCTTCTTCGGGCAAAGCAAGCACCCAAACGGTACCGATCTGTATTCGGCCCGCGTAATACCTTTCCGAGGTTCGTGGATTGAATTCTCCACCGATGTGGGCAACATGATGTGGGCCTACATCGACCGGAAGAAAAAGCTGCCCGTTACTACGCTTTTGCGAGCTCTCGGGTATTCCAGTAACGAAGAGATTGTAAAACTCTTCGACCTGGCTGACACGGTTTCAAGCAAGACCAAAAAGTCGTTCAAAGCAGCGATTGGTCGCAGGCTGGCCGCTACGGTATCCATCGAGCGTATGACCGAGGTCGTCGACGAGGATACGGGTGAAGTCATTGAGCAGCGTATTGAGCGTGAAGTCATCCTGCCGGCACAGCATGAAGTGACGGAAGAGGATTACGACAAGCTCAAGGAAGCGGAGATCGCGATGATCCACCTCGTCCGTGAGGAGACTGAGGAGGATGAACTCGACAAAACCACGCTGATCAACACGCTCAAGAAGGATCCCACGCACTCGGAGAAGGAGGCGCTGGAATATCTGTACCTGCAGCTGCGTGGAACGGAAGCTCCCGATCAGGACACCGCCCGTGGTGTGCTTGAGCGCCTGTTCTTCAGCGACAAGCGGTATGATCTGGGAGAAGTTGGTCGTTATCGCATCAACTCCCGTCTCCGGCTTGAAGAAGACAAGCATCTGCAGACGCTTTCCCGTAACGACATCCTTGCAATCATTCGCGAGCTGATCAGCTTGCAGAATGGCAAGAGCAACGTTGACGATATCGATCACCTCGGCAATCGCCGTGTCCGCTCGGTTGGAGAGCAACTCGCTTCGCAGTTCTCGCTCGGTATGGCCCGTATGGCCCGTACCATCAAAGAGCGCATGAACCTGCGTGATGCCGACAAATTCACACCGCAGGACCTGGTGAATGCTCGCACGGTTTCGAGTGTCATCAACACGTTCTTCGGTACGAACCAGCTGAGCCAGTTCATGGATCAAACCAACCCACTCGCGGAGTTGACGCACAAGCGTCGTATGTCCGCGTTGGGTCCTGGTGGTCTGACGCGTGAGCGCGCCGGGTTCGAGGTTCGAGACGTTCACTACACGCACTACGGTCGCCTTTGTCCAATTGAGACCCCTGAAGGTCCAAACATTGGTCTGATTTCGTCCTTGTGTGTGCATGCCCGGATCAACGATTACGGTTTCATTGAGACGCCGTACATGGTGGTCAAAAAAGGGAAGGTCAGCAAGTCGATCGAATTCCTTTCGGCCGAACAGGAAGACCAAGCCATGATCGCTCAGGCAAACGCGCCTATCGACGAGAAAGGCAACTTTGTAAACAAGTTGGTCCGCTGCCGTCGTCGAGGTGATTTCCCGATCGTTGAGCCATCGGAAGTCCAGTACATGGACATCTCGCCGAACCAGATCGTTTCCCCGGCCGCTTCCCTGATTCCGTTCCTCGAGCATGATGACGCCAACCGTGCTCTCATGGGATCGAACATGCAGCGCCAGGCCGTTCCTCTGTTACGTGCGGAATCCCCGCTCGTCGGTACCGGTCTGGAAGGTCGTGTGGCACGTGACTCCCGCGCGGTACTCGTCGCTGAAGGCGATGGCGTGGTCGAGTATGTCGACGCCCGCGAGATCCGGATCCGCTACGATCGTTCCGAGAACGAAGAAGCACTCTCGTTTGACGAGCCGGTAAAGTCCTACCAGCTGACGAAATTCCGTCGTACCAACCAGGACACAGCTGTCAACCAGCGGCCGATTGTCAAAGTTGGAGATCGTGTCAAGCAGAATACCATCCTCACAGATGGCTTCTCGACTGACAACGGCGAACTGGCCCTCGGAAAGAACGTGCTCGTGGCCTTCATGCCGTGGCGCGGGTACAACTTTGAGGATGCTATCGTCATCTCTGAGCGTCTGGTATCAGACGATGTCTACACCTCGATTCATATCGAGGAGTTCGAACTCCAGGTTCGTGATACCAAACGCGGTGAGGAAGAGCTCACCCGTGAAATCCCGAACGTTTCTGAAGAGGCCACCAAGGACCTCGACGAGCGCGGCATCATCCGCGTCGGTGCCGAAGTCAAAGCAGGCGATATCATTGTCGGTAAGATCACGCCGAAGGGTGAGACGGATCCGACGCCTGAAGAAAAGCTTTTGCGCGCCATCTTCGGCGACAAGGCCGGGGACGTGAAAGATGCCTCCCTCAAAGCACCTCCAGGCATGAAGGGCGTCGTTATCGACACCAAGCTTTTCAGCCGCCGCAAGCTGGATCCAGCCTCCAAGAAGGAAGAGAACAAGCGCCTTGCCGAAATCGAGAAGGATCTCGAACTGGCAACGGCCGAGTTGACCTCTACCTTCTGGGAGAAGTTCTTCGGTCTGCTCGACGGTAAGAAGGCGAAAGAGCTGCTCGACCGCAATGGTCAGGTGCTCGTCTCTGGTGGCGCGAAGATCGACAAGAAGAAATTCAACGACGTCGATCCGCTGAACATCGATCCTCGCTGTGCCTTCACCGGCAACGAGGCTCTGGATGCCAGCGTCAAGAAGATGATCCGCAACTTCGAGCGGGCTCACCGCGACGTACAGGGCTCCGCCAAGCGCGACAAGCACCAGGTACAGATGGGTGATGAGCTGCCGCCGGGAATTGTCCAGCTCGCCAAGGTCTATGTCGCCAAAAAGCGCAAGATCTCAGTGGGTGACAAGATGGCCGGTCGTCACGGTAACAAGGGTGTTATCGCGAAGATCGTTCCTCAGGAGGACATGCCATTTCTCGAAGATGGTTCGCCCGTTGACATCGTGCTCAACCCGCTCGGCGTGCCTTCTCGAATGAACCTCGGTCAGATTTACGAAACGCTGCTCGGATGGGCGGGCAAGAAGCTCGGAACGAACTTCGCAACGCCAATCTTTGACGGTGCTACCGTTGCTGACGTAGAGGAGACGATGAAGAAGGCTGGTCTCCCTGTTGATGGTCGTACCCAGTTGTACGACGGTCGCACGGGATCACCGTTCGATCAGCAGACGACGGTCGGATACATTTACATGCTGAAGCTGAGCCACCTCGTGGACGACAAGCTGCATGCCCGTTCGATTGGACCGTACTCGCTCATCACCCAGCAGCCGCTTGGTGGTAAGGCGCAGTTCGGTGGCCAGCGTCTCGGGGAGATGGAGGTTTGGGCACTTTATGCCTACGGAGCCTCCAACGTGCTCCAGGAGATGTTGACCTACAAGTCGGACGACGTGCAGGGCCGTTCCAAGGCCTACGAATGCATCGTGAAGGGTGAAAACATGCCGGAAGCCGGCACGCCAGAGTCCTTCAACGTCCTCGTTCGCGAATTGCAGGGGCTGGGACTGGAAGTCAATCTCGACTGATCCTTCCAGCCGCCGTCCCTACGCATCCAAACTTTCGTATTCCGATATGCCCTACGGAAAACCCCAGAAGATCAAAAAGAACTTCAGCAGCATCACTGTCAGCCTGGCGTCACCAGAAGCCATTCTGGAACGCTCCTACGGCGAAGTCCTGAAGCCTGAAACGATCAACTACCGCTCCTTCAAACCGGAGAAGGAGGGACTCTTCTGTGAGAAGATTTTCGGTCCTGTAAAGGACTGGGAATGTCATTGTGGCAAGTACAAGCGTATTCGCTACAAAGGCATCATTTGTGACCGCTGTGGTGTCGAAGTAACCCAGAAATCGGTTCGTCGCGAGCGCATGGGTCACATTACCCTTAGCGTTCCTGTCGTCCACATCTGGTATTTCAAGACCCTTCCGAACAAAATCGGGCACTTGCTCGGTATCCGTTCGAAGGACCTCGAGAAGATCATTTACTACGAGAATTACGTCGTAGTAAACCCGGGTAGCGCTGCCAACCTCGGTGTCGAGGAGAAACAGCTCCTGACAGAGGATGAGTATTTCAACATCCTCTATCAGATCCGTGAGGACAACAACCGTCTCGAGGATGACGATCCGGACAAGTTTGTTGCCATGATTGGTGGCGAAGCTGTCGAGGAATTGCTCAAGCGTACGGACCTCATTCGCACGGCCCAGGAGCTGCGCTTCCAGATCAAGACAGAGACGAGCCAGCAGCGCAAGGCGGAAGCCCTGAAGCGTCTGACGGTCGTAGAATCTTTCCGCGAAGCCAACCGCCGAATTGAAAACCGTCCTGAGTGGATGGTGATGCGTGTGGTTCCTGTCATTCCGCCTGAGCTTCGTCCGCTCGTGCCGCTTGAAGGTGGTCGGTTTGCTACGTCTGACCTGAACGATCTGTATCGTCGCGTCATTATCCGTAATAACCGACTCAAGCGACTCATCGATATCAAAGCTCCGGAAGTGATCCTGCGCAACGAGAAGCGCATGCTCCAGGAAGCGGTTGATTCGCTTTTCGACAACTCGCGCAAGGCCAACGCCGTGCGCTCGGATTCCAACCGCGCCCTCAAGTCCCTCTCAGACATGCTGAAAGGGAAGCAGGGTCGTTTCCGGCAGAACCTGCTTGGAAAACGCGTCGACTATTCCGGTCGTTCGGTTATCGTCGTTGGGCCTGAGCTGAAGCTGCACCAGTGTGGTCTGCCAAAGCAGATGGCCGTTGAGCTCTTCAAGCCGTTCGTCATCCGCAAGCTCATTGAGCGCGGTATTGTCAAGACGGTCAAGAGCGCCAAGAAGGTTGTAGACCGTCGTACAAGCGACGTATGGGATATCCTGGAAAAAGTGATTCAGGGGCGCCCAGTTCTGTTGAACCGTGCTCCAACGCTTCACCGCCTCGGAATCCAGGCCTTCCAGCCGGTTCTGATTGAGGGTAAAGCCATTCGTCTGCACCCGCTCGTATGTACGGCTTTCAACGCCGACTTCGACGGTGACCAGATGGCCGTTCACGTGCCGCTCTCGCATGACGCTGCACTTGAAGCGCAGCTGCTCATGCTCTCGAGCCATAACATTCTCTCGCCAGCGCACGGTGGTCCGATTACGGTTCCGACACAGGACATGGTTCTTGGTCTGTACTACATGACCAAGGCCGCCAATGGTGAGAAAGGTGAAGGGATGCGTTTCTCCTCCATGGGAGAGGCGCGTCAGGCATATGACCAGGGTGTTGTGGTCCTGCACGCGAAAGTGCAGGTCCGTCTGGATGATGGCTCGACCATCGACACGACAATGGGTCGTATTCTCTTCAACGAGATTGTCCCTGAAGGTGTAGGCTACATCAACGAGGTTCTCACCAAGAAGAACCTTCGCGGCATCATCGGTCGCGTTCTGAAAGCATCTGGATTCCCTGCCACGGCGGCCTTCCTGGATGCGATCAAGGAACTCGGATTCGAAAATGCTACGACCGCAGGCCTGACCTTCTCTATTGCCGACATTGTCATTCCGGATGCCAAGGAAGATTTGATCAGCGGCGCTCAGACTGAAGTGGAGAAAGCTCGCGGTAACTACGCCATGGGCTTCATTACCGAAAACGAGCGTTACAACCAGGTCATCGATATCTGGACGCACATCAACAACCAGGTATCCGAGGTTCTTTTCGACACGCTGAAGAACGACAAGGAAGGATTCAATGCTATTTACATGATGGCCGACTCCGGAGCTCGTGGTTCGAAGGAGCAGATTCGACAGCTTGGTGGTATGCGTGGTCTGATGGCCAAACCGCAAAAATCGCTGGTTGGTTCGGCCGGTGAGATCATCGAGAATCCGATTATCTCCAACTTCAAGGAAGGTCTGACCGTTCTGGAGTACTTCATCTCCACGCACGGTGCCCGTAAGGGTCTTGCTGATACTGCCCTTAAAACGGCTGATGCTGGTTACCTGACGCGTCGTCTTGTCGATGTTGCTCAGGACGTGACCGTCAACGAGCACGATTGTGGAACGCTTCGCGGCATTCGCATCTCAGCTCTGAAAGACAATGAGGACGTAGTTGAGCCGCTGGCAGACCGCATCCTGGGTCGCGTATCCGTTCACGATGTGACGGATCCATTGACGGGTGATCTGATTGTCGAGGCCAACGAGCTGATCGACGAGGAGAAAGCACGTTCGATTGCGGAAACGTCCATCGAAGAAGTGGAAATCCGCTCGGTACTCACCTGTGAATCACGCCGCGGTGTTTGTGCGCTTTGTTACGGTCGTAACCTTGGCTCCAACCGTATGGTGGAGACGGGTGAGTCGGTCGGTGTTGTCGCCGCCCAGTCGATTGGTGAGCCGGGTACGCAGCTGACGCTCCGTACCTTCCACATCGGTGGTACGGCCAGCCGTATTTCAGCTGAGTCCACGATCCAGACCAAGTTTGCGGGTAAGGTCGTCTTTGAGAATCTCCGCACGGTCGAATTCGACACGGGTGAGGAAACCAAAGACGTGGTCCTGTCCCGTCAGGGTGAGATCCACATCGTTAACCCTGATGAAGGAAACCGTCAGCTCATCTCCTATCTGATCCCTTACGGGGCGGAAGTGCTCGTCAGCGATGGCGATACCGTGGAGAAAGGCGGCGTTCTGGCCGCATGGGACCCGTACAACTCGGTCATCATGTCCGAATTCTCCGGTACGGTCGGCTTCCAGGATATCATCGAAGGCGTCACGTTCCGAGAGGAATCGGACGAGCAGACGGGATACAAGGAAAAGGTCATCATCGACACGCGCGAGCGTTCGTTGACCCCTGCCATCCTGGTCAAAGGCAAAGAAGGCGAGCGCGAATATCCGCTGCCGGTTGGTGCCCGTATCCAGGTTGACGCCAAAGACAAGGTTGGTGCTGGTCACGTTCTCGTGAAAATCCCACGTCAGTCTGCCAAGACCCGAGATATTACGGGTGGTCTGCCGCGTGTGACCGAGCTCTTCGAAGCTCGCACGCCGAATGATGCCGCCAAGGTCTCCGAGATCGACGGTATCGTCAGCTTCGGTGGTCGTAAGCGTGGTTCGCAGGAAGTCATCGTCACGAGCCGTGACGGTACAGAGTCGAAGACCTATCTGGTTTCGCTCACGAAGCACCTCCTCGTCCACGAGAATGACTTTGTCCGCGCAGGCGATCCGCTGTCTGATGGTCAGATTGCGCCGGAAGACATCCTGGCTATCCTCGGCCCCCGTGCTGTACAGGAATACCTGGTCAATGAGATCCAGGAGGTATACCGCCTTCAGGGTGTGACCATCAATGACAAGCACATCGAATGTATCGTCCGTCAGATGATGCAGAAGGTGCTCTGTGTTGACGCTGGTGACACGACGCTGCTGGAAGACAACTATGTCGACCGCTTCGTCCTCGAAGAGATGAACGACAACCTGTACGATAACTTCGTCGTGATCGACTCCGGTGAGTCGGATCTGCAGATCGGGGAAGTCGTCGACCGTCGTCGCCTCCGCGAGGTGAACTCGGCCATGAAGCGTCAAGACAAGCGTGAGGCAGTTGTGCGCGATGCGCAGCCAGCCGTTGCCGAGCCAGTGCTTCTGGGTATCACCCAGGCTGCACTCGCTACGGACTCGTTCGTGTCTGCCGCTTCCTTCCAGGAAACGACAAAAGTGCTCACGGAAGCATCCATCGCCGCCAAGCAGGACCCGCTGTTCGGTCTCAAGGAAAACGTGATCGTTGGTCACCTCATTCCTGCCGGCACCGGCCAGCGCACGTTCAAGGATCTCATTGTCGGTTCGCAAACCGAGTATGAGGAGCTTCAGGCAGCTGTGGGTGGAGAAGCGAGTGGCGATGGCGCCACGGAAGAGGTTTCTGCTCCGTAATGCTGATGCGGTTCCGAGCGTAATGCTCCTGCCGTAACAATTGTGTAGCCCAGCCTACCCAGGGGCCCGGTCGCTGATGCGACCGGGCCCCTGCTGTTTCCAAGGGAGCCGCGAAGCCAGGGTCACCGCTTATCCTGGAATATCGCTTCATCGGACGAGCCGTTTCGTTACGGATCTGCAGTAGAGCCTGCGACCTCATTTAATGGAAAGCCCACATTTTGACCGCATCATTGTATGCGATTACCCGTAGGGCCTCTTTTCAACTCATCTTTCGACCACGCCGTCGTTCGCCATGCTTCGCGACATCTATCTTTCAGCAGGAAGCGTAGGTACGTTTTTCATCGCCATCGGAATGTTTCTCACATTCATTGGATGGTGGATGGCATTGACGGAGACCGTCACCAGGAAAGGGTTGACCACCGGCTGGCGCACCGTTTTGGTGCTTTTGATGTCTCTCTTCCCACCAATCGGCATTCTGATTGCCGCTTTCTACGTCAGAAGTGACAGACGTGAGGTCTCCCGGGCGTTGGAGACCGGTCTGGCTGCAGGAGCTCATGAGGACGCTTCGTTGCACCTTTCCATGCGCCCAGCGGCTGGGAAAGCCGCCTGAAAAAATAGAGGATAGCTCGGCTTCATCGTATCAGGGCCGTACTGCGAGAGGTGATTACTCGCAGTGGACAACGATTCCTGATACTACCTCGCGTTGATACGTAGCCCCTGCTGGGCGATTGATGAGCTCACTCCCCACGACAAAGGCGCTTGATCCGCCACCATCCAGGTTGAGTGCGTCTTCTGCTTCAAAAGCCAGCATCAAGGAGGCCAATTCCTCCAGGGAGACGCCGCGACTGGCGCTCTGGCGTCCATCGACAACCAGCAGCAACAAGCGCCCCTCAGCGTCTACTCCTGCGGCTGTGCGTGGGTGAATGTCTGGAATCGTCGTTTGGAAGAAAACTTCCTCATCGGTAGCGATGTCCTGGATGCCGTCCCTCACAATCATCGGGCCGGCAGATACAGCATCCCATGCTTCCCAGTACTCTCCATCATCCATCGGACCGGTCATTTCGGAGTCCCGCACAAAAGGAGTATCAGGCCTATTGGCGACCGGTTCGCCCCACCAGAACGAGGAGTCTTTTCGGCTGCTTACCCAATCAATCCGGATGCGCTCAGCACGGTCCAATCCCAGGGCTGCGCGCCGTACCGGATATCGGTTATCGTTCGCGTACACACCGGGGATGGCTGCACGCTCGAATTGGCCATTCGCAATCAGCAAGCCTATGTGTTGAAAGGAAGATTCTGTCTGTAGGAAATAGCCTCCATTGACTCCCATACACGCTCCAGAGGCTTGCACCATGTCGCTCACAGATTCTCGTCCATCCTCGTCCCTTGAAGCAGCCACCTCAATGTCCACGCCTGTATAAGAAGCATCGATGCGAGCCATCCAGGCCTTCAAGGGAGCCGCATCATCTTCTCCTGCAAACACCTCAATGCCATCTGGAAGCCCATACGATTCGCTCGTATCGGTCCAGGTCACGTTCAAAGGGGCACCAGATTGCTTCTGGATACCGCACCCGGCCGACAGTGCCAGGAGGCAGCATGCAGAAATCAGGCGGAGTGATTGCATGGAAGACCGGACGAAAGACTGGACGGGAGGAGTGAATCAGGCGACAACATACGGCCTTTTACCGACTGCTCAATCACGGAAATGAGAAGATCCGTATCGTGCAAACCATTGATGGACCTGCGTTGTCCAATCGTTGACTCAGCCGATCATGAATCACCTCGAACGCGATCCTGATCAGGCGGCATCGACATCAGCAATGAAGGCGGGGATGTAGAGGTCGTTCGCATCCGAAGTCGCACCGACGAGTGCCAGTCCAGGCGAGCTGAAATCCAGGTTGGAAAAGGTGGTGGATTAGTCCAAATCCGGCTTTTGAGTGGGGAAATCACAATAGACAATGAGTGATTGACTCAGCTGCGTAACTCCTTTCATCGAGGGCACATACAGCACAAACACACCAATCGAAATGAAAAGATGCGTTTCAAAATTTCCGCCCTCCGCTCGTCAATTCAGATTGTCTCCTTTCTCTTCCTATTCGGTTGGGCATCGGTAGCACAGGCTCGACAGGACGTGGTCAAGGATCAGTTCGAAGTGAGAGATGGGGGTACGCTTTATCTCGATCTCGACTACGGTGACGTAGCACTTCGAACGCACGACGAAAATGTGGTATTGATTACCATGCAGCGGGACGTGGACGGCGTATCCGATGGGGAGCTCAAGGACCTGCTCTCGCGACAGGACTATCGCTTCGAACGGGATGGAAACGACGTAATCGTCGAGGTGGAATTCAGAGAAGATGCCACGGATCGAGCCTGGAAGCGATGGAAGCGAGACTACGATCTGGATCTGGATCTGGAAATTCTGATTCCGGAACGCTTCAATGTGGAGTTTCGGACAGGGGCCGGGAATGTGGAGCTGGCCCATCTTATAGGCAATGTATCTGGTCGGACTGGTGCGGGAAATCTCGAATTTGATGCCATTTCAGGAACGATAGACATCACTTCCGGCGCCGGTAACATCGACATTTCTGATACAGACGGTGATGTCAATGTGGAATCCGGAGCGGGTACGGTTGATCTGGAAGGGATTCGTGGTCGAATTGAAGCCTCGACCGGCGCAGGAAACATCAATGCTTCCATCCTTGGTCAGCTTGTTGGAGACTCTTCCTTCCAGACCGGAGCCGGGAACGTGGTGGTATATATAGCCGATGATGTGGGAGCTGATGTTGAAGGACGTGCCAGCCTTGGGAACGCGCGTTCCGAATTCGATGTCCGCACCCGGGGCAAGTTCATGTCCAAGTCCTTCAGTGGACGCATCAATGGAGGCGGCCCGGCCATCACCATGTCCTCGGGGGTGGGTAACGTCTCCTTGCGACGAAACTGATTTCCGGTCAGGAACGGAGGAAATTCACGCTGGGACTGGAAGAAAAGACCAAAATTCGCTTATTTTGTGTTAACACTGTTAACCCTTATAAAATGAGCGAAAAGGAAGAAAAAAGCCTACGCAGGGAAATCCTGGACACGGCTCGCCAGCTACTGACCACGACGGGGTATGCCCGGTTGTCGATGCGCAACATCGCCAACAAGATCGGCTACAGCGCAACAAGTATCTACTTGTATTTTGAGAGCAAGGATGATCTCGTCCATGCGTTGATCGATGAAGGGGTGGAATTGCTCGGTTCTCGCCTCTCGGAAGCCAACGCATCCGAATCATCGCCGGCTGGCCGCCTTGAGGCCATGTGCCGGGCCTATGTTGCATTCGGTATGGAGCGCCCGGAGTACTATGAGATCATGTATGTGCTCCATCCGGAATACATCAAGCGGTACCCGGCTGAGAAATATCGCAAGGCCCGACGCAATCTCGAAATAATGGCTGCCGCTGTTGAAGACGGAATAGGTAGTGGCGTCTTCAAGCATGCCGAACCCATGCTGGCTGCCAATCTCGCCTGGACCCAGCTGCACGGCGTCGTGACATTACTATCTTCCGAGCGAGTAGACAAGCGCATCGATCCGGGAAAGCTCATTGACGCGGCATGTCGACATGTCGTGGCCAGCATGCGCACATGGGGAGAACAGGTTTCAGAAACCTCAAATTGAGTCATAAACAGAGCACTACATCTGTACTAACTGTGCTCATTCATCGGAATCGCCGGAAGATACCTGAGCAACATGACGCTTCCATTCTACTCCTTTTTTGATCTTGTTGGCCCCAACTGGGTCGGCCCGTTTGTGCTGGTCTTGATGGTCCTGCACATGGGATTCCATGGTTGGGGATTCAAATCGTGGATGGCTGTGCTGACCGTACTTTTTTATGGTCTCGGCCTCGGTACCGGGTGGTGTATAGCCCTGGGCGTCGTTGCGATTCTGTTTGCCGTTCCTCCCATCCGCAGGCTCATCAGTATGGCCGTTATGCGCCTGCTGGATGCTCTGAACTTTCTCCCAACCATTTCAAAAACCGAGCAAGAGGCCATCGATGCTGGGACGACGTGGGTGGAAGGTGACTTGTTCTCCGGCCGTCCGGACTTCAAGAAGATCCTCAATGAAGACTATCCCGGTTTGACAGAGGAGGAACAGGCGTTCATCGATGGGCCATGTCAGGAGGTGTGCGATGCCACAGATGATTGGGATACGTTCCAGCGACGTGATTTGGCCCCCGAAGTATGGGACCTGCTTGCGAAGCATCGCTTTTTCGGTATGATCATTCCCAAGCAATACGGCGGGCTAGGATTTTCCGCGTCGGCCAATAGCGCGGTGGTAGGTAAAGTGGCTTCTGCAAACACCGTTCTGGGAATTACCGTCATGGTCCCGAACTCTCTCGGACCAGCTGAATTGCTGATCCATTACGGAACGGAAGAGCAGAAGAACTACTATTTGCCACGGCTGGCATCGCACGAGGAAATTCCCGCATTTGCGTTGACTGAGCCTGGCGCCGGGTCCGATGCAGGTGCCATGGCAGCGCGGGGTGAGGTGTTCCGGGGCGAGGATGGACGCCTCAAGATTCGGCTGAACTGGAACAAACGATACATTACGCTGGCACCTATTTCGACCGTGCTGGGGCTGGCTTTCAAGCTGTACGATCCAGAGGGACTCCTTGGCCGTGGAAAGAGTCTGGGTATCACATGTGCACTGGTTCACACGGACATGCCAGGCGTGGATAATGGATATCGTCACGATCCGATTGGTATCCCGTTCTACAACGGTCCGACATACGGCAAGGATGTCGTAGTAGACCTGGAAAAGGCCGTAATCGGCGGAGCTGACGGAGTAGGACGTGGGTGGCGAATGCTGATGGAGTGTCTGGCGGCTGGTCGCGGTATATCCCTGCCGGCGGTGGGTACCTTCAGTGCGAAAAAAGTGGCCCGGGTAGCCGGCGCCCATGCCGTTGTACGGAAGCAATTCGGGCTGTCCATCGGAAAATTCGAGGGAATAGAAGAGCCCCTCGCCAGGATTGCCGGTACGACTTATATCCTGGATGCAGCGCGCCGCTTCACGAATGGCGCGCTCAATAAGGGCGCAAAGCCCGCGGTCGTCACGGCGATCATGAAATTCAATGCTACCGAGGAATTCAGGAACGTCATCAACGACGGTATGGATATTCTGGGTGGTAACGCTATTTCCAGGGGACCAAGGAATGCCCTTTCCCACGCCTACATCAACACCCCCATCGGTGTCACCGTGGAAGGGGCAAATATCCTGACCAGGACCCTGATCGTATTCGGACAGGGAGCCATCCGCTCTCACCCCTGGGTACTCAAGGAAGTGCAGGCACTGGAGGCTAACGATGTCGCAGCCTTCGATATCGCATTCTGGAATCATGTAGGGATGGTCATCCGCAATGCTTTTCGGTCCATTTTTCTGTCCCTCACACGCGGGCGGCTTGCGCCGTCCCCAGTGTCCGGACCGGCAGCCAGGTACTATCGTAAGCTTTCGTGGGCCTCGGCCTCCTTCAGTATCCTCTCCGATCTGGCTCTTGCCATGATGGGTGGCACGCTCAAACGTCGCGAAATGATCACGGGGCGGTTTGCCGACATCTTCTCCTGGTTGTATCTCTCCACCGCAACATTGCAGCGGTTTGAGTCAGAAGGACGTCGTGAGGAAGATGAAGTGCTGCTTCACTACAGCATGGCCATCTGCTTCACTCGGATTCAGGCAGGATTCGATGCGTTGTTTGCCTCTCTGCGGCTGCCCGTCTTTGGAATGCTTTTTCGCGGTCCCATCGGGGCATGGTCACGACTGAACCGGTTTTCGGGTCCACCATCGGACAGTATCATCCAGAATGTCGCAGCCGTGCTCAAGAGCCCAGGCGCTCAACGAGACCGGTTGACCGATGGCATGTACATTTCCACATCGGCAGATCGCCCGACCGGGAAAATGGATAGGGCGATGCTGGCAAGCATAAAGGCTGAGCGCGCGGCAACCTTGCTCAAGAAGGCGGCACGTAAAGGAGATATCCCTCGTGGACCGCTTGAAGCGCAATTGGAAGCAGCCGTGGCCGCTACCATTCTGACAGCCGAAGAAGCGGAAGATGTTCGAATAGCCGAGCGCTTGCGCGAAGATGCAATCCAAGTGGATTCATTCTCTTTGGAGGCATATCGCCAGACGGCTTTCATCGCAGCAGAAGACTAGGTCGTTGCCTGACGATTACTGCGTCAGAAAAGCGATTTGGAAAAAGCTCAGAAATATCGTGTGAGCTTTCCGGATTCGCAAGATCCTCCTTGGATTCGTATATTATGTCTTCGTAGCTATGAAGCAGCCAACCCCGTTTTCCCATGGCAACCCAAAGCATGAACGACAGCTGGACGCGAGTCGTTGACCAGATTCGCACGATCTGGAGCGCACAGGAATTTGACGATGCAGAGATGAAGAAGGCCCGCGGTCAGCTTAACAAGATGGTCGACCTTATTCATGAGAAGACAGGCGAACCCCGCCCAGAAATCATCCAGAAAATTTCTGCTTTCTTGTAGTAGAACATCCACACGTTCTCGCAAAAGCTCGGCCATTCGGCCGGGCTTTTGTCGTTTATGGGACCGATTGCGGACGGATTTCATCCATTACACTGGACCCACGAAGCTCCAATTCCGATACTTTCCCCTGTCTACCCGTTGGTTCGAGAGGCAGGTTACCCTAAGCTTGCAACAGGGCCAGAGTTCACATTTCGCAAAACCATGTCTGACTTCCAGGAAGCCCAGTCGCTGGGTACCCTGTTCTCGTCTGAGAACAAGAAATTGGCCGCCCGCAAAGAAGCCGGTGAGGCGCTGGTCGCCGTGCTCGAAGAGCGGCATGCAACCGTTTCGATGGGCGGGGGACAAAAACGTCGGGACCGGGAGCATGCCCGGGGCAAGATGTTGGCCCGTGAGCGTATTGCGGCCCTGGTCGATGATGGCTCAGAATTCCAGGAAATCGGCTCTTTTGCCGCCTGGGGGATGTATGAAGAGCAAGGGGGGTGCCCTTCGGCTGGTACCGTGATGGGGACCGGTCATGTGAGCGGCCGGCTATGCATGATTGTTGCCAATGACGCGACCGTGAAAGCCGGTGCGTGGTTTCCGCTGACCGCCAAGAAAAATCTGCGGGCCCAGGAGATCGCCCTCGAAAATCATCTTCCTATTATTTATCTGGTGGATTCGGCAGGGGTGTTCTTGCCCATGCAGGATGAAATTTTTCCCGATCGCGATCATTTCGGACGCATCTTCCGCAACAATGCGGTTATGTCGGCCAAGGGCATTCCGCAGATAGCGGCCATCATGGGGAGCTGTGTTGCCGGAGGCGCTTATTTGCCGATCATGAGTGACGAGGCGTTGATCGTGGACGGCACCGGCTCTGTTTTTCTGGCCGGTCCGTTTCTGGTTCGTGCAGCGATCGGTGAGCAGGTTGACAAGGAAACGTTGGGCGGTGCGGCCACGCATTCTGAAGTCTCAGGTGTGACGGATTACAATGTGCCAGATGATGCCACGGCCATCCGCACGATTCGGGATCTAGTCGGCCGTTTGGGAAAGCGGGATACCGCAGGATTCGATCGGACGGAGGTCGTTGAGCCGGCTCACCATCCTGATGAATTGCACGGCTTCATGCCGGTATCGGGAGCGGACCCGTATGACATGATAGAGGTGCTGGCCCGCGTTATTGACGCCGGCTCATGGACTGAATACAAGCAGGGGTATGGCCAGACCATCCTGACCGGATATGCGCGCATTGACGGATGGAGTGTGGGAATCGTTGCCAATCAGCGGCAGATTGTAAAGGCCCGTGCAGGCGTAAAGGCTGGAACGGATGAGCTTCAAGCAGGTGGAGTGATTTATTCTGATTCAGCCGATAAAGCGGCTCGGTTCATCATGAATTGTAACCAGAAACGCATTCCGCTGGTCTTTTTCCAGGACGTCACCGGATTCATGGTTGGCTCGCGAGCCGAGCACGGAGGAATTATCAAGGACGGCGCCAAAATGGTCAATGCCGTTTCAAACTCTGTCGTCCCCAAGTTCACCGTGATCGTAGGCAACTCGTATGGAGCGGGCAACTATGCCATGTGTGGAAGAGCTTACGACCCCCGCATGATCTGTGCCTGGCCTACTGCCCGGATTGCGGTAATGGGTGGTCAGCAGGCCGCCAAGACGCTGCTTCAAATTCAGAAAGCAGCGGCAGAGCGGTCAGGAAAGGAATTATCTGCAGACGAAGAGGCGGCGCTGCTCAAAAAGATCCAAGCGCGCTACGACGAACAGACCACTCCATATTACGCTGCTGCCCGATTGTGGGTGGATGAGATCATCGATCCCGTGGCAACCCGCCATTGGATTTCCCGAGGGTTGGAGATTTCAGATCATAATCCTGATGTCCCATCCTTCAACCCAGGCGTTATTCAGACGTGATTGCGTCCGTGCACGGCCACCAGTTCAGGGCCTGCACGATGCTGCTCCAACCCGAACCAACCGACGTCCCCATGTCATCCATCTGGAAAAAGCCTGCCGATCTGGATACCATCAATCAGTTCAGTCTGGACGGATTGGTAGGATTGCTCGGCATGAAAGTCACAGCGATTACAGAGGACTCGATGACGGCGTCCATGCCGGTTGACGAGCGGACAACGCAGGCCCTTGGGCTTCTACATGGCGGTGCTTCTGCAGCACTTCTGGAAACCATTGCCAGTGTGGCCGCAAATTGGAGCGTCGATGATGATGCCTTTTGCGTGGGCGTAGAGTTGAACATCAATCACCTTTCCTCAAAGCGGGAAGGGCATGTCGAAGCCACGGCACGCGCCCTGCGCTTGGGTCAAACGATCCAGGTGTGGTCGGTGGATATCGTCGATGAGCACGGCAACCTGGTGTCTACTGGAAGGATGACCATGGCCGTGCGCAAACGCTGAAGGGATTCGCTGGTCTGAGTGGACCAACTACCGGACTGTCAAACTGCGGTAAGCAACTGAACGGAGAACCACGTATTTGCGTCCGTCCAGACGTTGTCAACCACAAAGCCACTCTGGTTGGCGAGACGCGTGAATCCGTCCAGATGATACTTGTGAGAGTATTCTGTCCGGATGAAACGCCCTTTGGGTATTGAGACGGATCCTTGCGGGAGGGAGATGCTCATGGTTTCGGTGGCGATCAGCCGCATCTCGATTCGATTCTCAGCCGAATCCCAAATGGCCTGGTGCTCAAAGGCCTCTGGACGGAAGTTGGAACCGATGCGTCGATTGATGTGATGGAGCATGTTGCGATTGAAGGCGGCTGTAATCCCGTCCGCATCATTGTACGCTGTCTCCAGAACAGCAGAATCTTTGACCAGGTCAACGCCGATCAGCACATGCCCCCCTTCATCCACGAGCTCCCGCATGCGATGGAGGAAATTCATGGCCACCGGCAGCGTGAAGTTACCGATCGTCGATCCTGGGAAGAATACCATGCGTTTTGCGCCAACCGCATCGGCCAACTCAGGAGCCCTCCAGTCGAACGGGATGCGCTGTCCGTAGTCTGCGCAGACGGGAAGGACGCGTATGGAAGGGAAGCGTTCAGCTAACGAAAATCCAGTTGCCAGCAGATGGTCTCTCGAAATATCAATCGGGACATATGCAGTCAGCGCGTCCAGATGGTTGAGGAGAAGCTGGGTCTTGGTACTGCTTCCAGAACCGTATTCCAACAGGATGGTGGGTTCGGTCAGCAAGGCGTTCAGTTCGGGCACCATATCCTCCAGGATTCGGCGCTCGGTTCGCGTTGGATAGTATTCTGGCAGCTCGCAAATAGCGTCGAAAAGCTCGGACCCGCGAGCATCGTAGAAATATTTCGAAGGCAAACAGGGCTGTGTCTGGGATAGGCCGTCCCAGACGTCGGACTCCATGGTATCCGTTGGAGGCTCCAGATCAAGGAACAGGTCGAATTCGCGGACGGCGTCTTGCATGAATTGAATTCAGCTCAAGATGATGAATGATCGGCGTTTGCGGCGATCTGTATGGTTGTGAACGGCAGAATCCCGCTCGGCAGGCTTCAGGTAGTCCGAGCCAGGCGAATGCCGGTGAATTGCCAGCGAGCATGGGAAGGGAAGAAATTCCGATAGGTTCGCCGTATGTGGTCGGGGGGCGTTGCACAGGAGCCGCCTTTCAGCACGAACTGGTTGGACATGAACTTCCCGTTGTATTCGCCCAGCGCACCATCCACCGGCTTATAGCCCGGATACGGAGAATAGTGACTGCAGGTCCACTCCCAGGACGTTCCAAACAAGGCGGTGAAAGCTGACCGGGACCGTTCGTCAGCTCCGACCTTCCCGGCATCATGCCCGTTGTGCTCTTCGTGGGGCCAAGCTGCATGGAAGGTCCCTTCATCCGAAAACTGCCCTGACATGGACAGCTTCGTAGCGGCATGCTCCCATTCAAACTCGGTAGGCAGTCGACATCCGTTCCATCGCGCAAAAGCATCGGCCTCGAAATATGAGATATGGGCGAGGGGTGCTTCGGGGTCCAACCTTCGTAGACCGTACAACGTGAACTCGTACCATCCGTCGTCTTGCTGAAGCCAGTACAGGGGCCGCCCCCAATTTTCTGTCTGCACCAGATCCCATCCTTGAGCCAGCCATAAAGGAGATCGCTTGTAACCACCGTCCTCAATGAAAGCGAAGTATTCACCGTTGGTGACTGGGCGGGAGCCGAGTTCGAAGGCTTCCACGAATTGACGATGTCGCGGGCTTTCATTGTCGTAGCTGAATCCGCTACCGTCGTATCCAATTTCCGTCACACAAGCCTCGAACGAGATCATGGAATGGTTTGGAGCCTTGACAGTCGGTTGCGGGTCTCGGCTGTGGTAAGAAGGGAAAAGCGGATTGACAGACAGCACATGTTTGATGTCCGTCACCATCAATTCCTGGTGTTGTTGCTCGTGATGCAATCCGATTTCCACTACCGTCCAGGCCTCCTCCGATACATTACCATCGAGAAAGCGGGTCATGGCTTCATCTACGTGAGACCGATAGGCATACACATCGTCCACCGTTGGGCGGGACAGGATGCCCCGGTGGGGCCGCGACCAGCGATCTCCTGCCTGGATGTAATACGAATTGAACAGGAATGGATATCGCTCGTCCAGCAATACGTATCCAGGCATGAACGCCTTCAGAACAAAGACCTCGAAAAACCAGGTTGTGTGTGCCAGATGCCACTTTGCAGGAGAGACGTCTTCCATGGATTGGATGACGTAGTCTTCCCGTTCCAGCGGCTGGCAGATTCGATGGGCTTGTTGCCTCACGGCGCGGTACCGCTGCGCAAGAGAGGTTTCGGAACGGACGGCGACAGAATCTGGGCCTGAATGCATGGTCTACAGGTCGGGGATGGCAGTCGAAAGGAAGACAGAACCTACGGGTTTTCAAACGTTGATGCCGGACCTCCCGGGCGGTGATTTATATTCGGTCGTGACCTGTTTTGCAGCTGTGCATTTTTCCCTGTCGTCCACCATGTCATTTTCGCATGTCCTCCCGGACTTTCGCGTACTCTGCCTCTTCATTGCTTTGTCAGCGATGCTGGCGAATTCGGGCTGCATTTCCTCTTCCTCAAGCCATGGCGAGGTGTCTGCTTCGGCGGATTCTTATTCAGCACATCCGCAGAATCAAGACACGCAGGTCGCTACTGAATCCGCATTTCAAGCGGGAGATATTCGCGAAATCAATATTCCTGGGACAGACGTATCGTTTTCGCTGGTGTACGTACCCGGGAATACCTATCGGGTCGGAACCCCGGACGAAGAGGCTGGGCGCGAAGGAGACGAAGGGCCCATCCAGGAAGTCACTATCCAGGGATTCTGGATGGGGCAGTTTGAGGTGACTGATGACGAGTTCGGGGTATTTCGCAATCCAGATCGCGACGCAGATACGACGGCAGTCCCAGGAGTCGTCTACCGGGTCGATGCCGTGTCCCGCCCCAGCCCTCCCTACGAGGACCCTGCCTTTGGTATGGGCGGATCGGGCAAACCAGCCGTCGGAATGACCCAATGGGCGGGACTTCATTATGCCAAGTGGCTGTCGGAGAAAACCGGTGTGTTTTTTCGCTTGCCGACCGAAGCCGAATGGGAGATAGCGTGCCGAGCGGGGGCAGATCCGGCGAGCATGGCGCCTCTCACTGCCCGTCTTCTGGAGGCTCAAGCATGGTATGAGAACAACAGTGACTTGATGCTGCAGTCCGTGGGTCAAAAGCGCCCCAACGCTTGGCAGCTGTACGACATGCTGGGAAATGCTGCCGAGTGGATGCTCGACGAATACGTGGCGGATTATCACTCCAGAATTGCGGATTCTGCAGATAGTCCCTGGATTGAACCCACGCGGTTGCATCCGCGCACTGTTCGGGGAGGGGACTACGGCGAAGTAGAAGCATCCTTGCGCTGTGGGGCGCGCCTAGAGTCCACAACAGACTGGAAACGTCGTGACCCGCAGATTCCAAAAAGCTTCTGGTGGAATACAGACTCGCCATTTGTTGGCTTTCGGGTCATGGCGCCGGAAACCCCACCCTCGGCGGAGGAGCAAGCCTTCTTCTGGACGCTCGTATTGGGGGAGTAGGTACGCCTCTTCCGGTGCGGATGGGTTGGTTTTTCTCAACCTGGGGCAGCCTCTTGAAAGGTGGTGGCATACTCCGAACGAATCGGTTAGCTTAACCGGGTCTCCATAATCTGACCCGCATAGCTGCGTTCACTTCCATGTCAAGAAACTCCAACGGATTCACGCGTCGCGACTTCATGAAAAGCGGCTCGGCTGCTGTCGTAGGCAGTGTAGTTGCTTCCCAATTCCCACTCTCGGCAAATGCCTACTATTCCACCGATGACGTCATCAGAGTGGGCTTGATTGGTTGTGGCGGTCGTGGAACAGGTGCCGCCTCCCAGGCACTCCAAACCGATCAGAATGTGAAACTCGTCGCCATGGCTGATGCATTCCGGGATCGGCTCGACGACAGCTATACCAACCTGACCAATCCCGAGGCTGATTTTGCCGAAAAAATAGCTGGTCGAATCGATGTGCCCGAGGAGAACAAGTTTGTCGGTTTCGATGCCTACAAGGAAGTGATCTCCCGGTGTGATGTTGTGTTGATTGCCACGCCACCCGGATTCCGTCCAGAGCATTTCCAGGCGGCCGTCGCAGCTGATAAGCACGTCTTCATGGAGAAGCCTGTTGCCACGGATGCTGCCGGCGTTCGCAAGGTACTGGCTGCTGCTGAACAGGCTAAGGCCAAGCAGCTCAACGTTGTAGTAGGATTGCAGCGTCACTACCAGACGGTATATCGCGAATGGATGGAGCGCATGCATGGAGGGATGATCGGTGATCTGGTGACAGCTCGTGTTTACTGGAACAGTGGTGGAGTCTGGGTGCGTGATCGCGCATCGCTGGAAGAGAAAGCTGGTCGCTCGCTGACTGAAATGGAATACCAGATGCGAAACTGGTATTACTTCAACTGGTTGTGCGGTGATCATATTGTCGAACAGCACATCCACAATCTCGATGTCGGAAACTGGGCCTTCCAGGATCTTCCTGTTCGTGCTCAAGGGCAAGGTGGACGTCTCGTTCGGACCGGCAAGGATCACGGCGAGATCTTCGATCATCACTACGTCGAATACGAGTATGCTGATGGCCGACGGATGATCTCTCAATGCCGTCACATGCCTAACTGCGCCAACCGTGTTTCGGAGGCCTTCCATGGCACGAACGGAAGCGCACCGCAACCGGGACAGCTCGTCTCGCCTTCCGGGTACTCACTCTACAATCACAACAGCCGAAACGACCCAAATCCCTACCAGGTGGAACATGACGAACTGTTTGCTGCCATTGCCGCTGGTGAGTTCGCCTATGCGGATGCTGAGAATGGGGCCAAAGCTACGATGACGGCGATTCTAGGTCGTATGGCGACGTATTCCGGGCAGACTGTTGAGTGGGATGCCGCCCTCGCATCAGAGCGCAGCATCATGCCGCAAACGCTGGCATGGGATGCGGATCCACCGGTGATGCCGGACGCGGACGGCTACTATCCGATTCCGGAGCCTGGCGTAACGCAGGTTCTGTAGCCAACGACCTTCAATTCTGAAGCCAACGAAAGAGAAA
>CALIKL010000013.1 GCA_938018055.1 uncultured bacterium | reverse complement strand
TTTGGCGGCTTTGGCGGCTTTGGCGGCTTTGAAAGGTATTGGCTGAGCCTTGCACGGTCAATGCACGAACTACTCCCGACCGGTATTCATCTGAATTCACCAGAACTCAAGAATGGGCAGCAAAGCTACCTGTCGACCCGGAAGATGCCGTACCTGATTCTGACGACGGTCAGCGCGTGATCATTCCCTGCACGGCCACCAATCGATCCGTTTGCGTACGGATGTCGTTGTAGTAGACCATAGTTGTCAACAGGTTCTGCAGCTGAGGCATGCCCGTTTCGAGCGACTGCTGCAATCCCTGATTGGAGGAGACGAAGCGATAGGTGTGCTGTCCCTGTTTCATGAGCACATCGCCTTCGTACCATCCCTCCTGAGCATTCCATACCAGCTCGTTCTCTTCCCGGAACTGCCATCCCGAGAAAGTCCCTAATACGCCCACGGCACCGGCCACGGGTTGGTTTCCCGGCGGTACCAGACGAATCTGTACCGAGACGTATTCGGCCTCGAAGTCTGCTTCACCCCTGGCTCCGACAGCAGACCGGATCTTGGCCTGACCATTCAAAAAGGGATCCACCATCGATCCACCCAGTTCTGCTTGGTCCGGTTCGAGCCACACTCTCCAAGGCACCGACTGTTGATCGGTCCGCTCAATCCGACCCGTGGGCCGCACGTCGGCAATGTTCACATAGAACGGTACCGGAAGGGGCGAAAAAGCCTCCCGAGGCTCGAGATAGAAGAGCAGGTCGGGACTCACTTCCAGTGAGGGCCGCTGCGCACAGCGCATCTGGTCATACAAGGCATCCCGTAAAAAACAGACCGATAAATCGAAGACGCTAGCCGTCGGATCGCTCGGCCGAAATCGCACGAAGGGCTGAATGGAACTGTACTGTCGCCCCGCAACGAGCACATTGTCCACCCGCATGTCAACCGGGACGGACTGTTCACTCACGAAAAATGGCCGCTCAAACAGCACCTGATCTTCCCTTCCCTGCTCATGTACCCGAAGGATGTAATTCCCACTCAGGCGAAAGTCGATGGTGCCATTGGGAAAAGTGTATTCATAGTGGACGTAGTCCACGAAGGTGGAGCGCGAAGGGCGATAGTCCAGAATATCGTCCCGCTCGAACCGAGCCATATACTCGGCGGGTATCAGGTCGCGTTTCCAGGTCCGATCCGCATGGTAAAATGTGATGCTCAGCGGCCGGCCGCGGGAGGACATTATGTCAAAGGCCAGCCTGAGCGGCACACCTTGCCCCATCTGCAGGATGGGTAGTGCATTTTCTCCCGTTCCAGCATGCAACTGCACCGAGGCAATCGTTGAGTCATCGAGGGCCAATGCCATCCCTTCACGTTCGGGGGTTCTGGGTGCGCGTTCGCGCACTTCATCGGAAACCGCGCATCCACTCCCAAGAAAGAAGATGGCGATCAGAACGCAACCGATCCATCGAGCAGGATGCTTCATGATCAGAGGAAGCTGTAGACTACGCCCACGGTGAAGACCTCCTTGAACTGGAAGCGTTTACTGACATCATCGTCCTGCAGTACAGCCCACTCCACGTTGAATTGCAGCCAGGAATTAACCTTCATGATGACCAGATTCTCCCACAGAAGATCCGGTGACTCCGGCTTGTTGAATGCAGCAAAAAGTCCAAGCGAAGACTTCATATGGACATTCGTGAAGATCTCTTTTTCGAACTCGGTAAAGGCTTCCAGACCGATCTCGACCCGAACCGTCTGATCCAGATCCAGATTGTAGAGCTCACGCAAACGATCGATGAGTACGACGGTTTGCTTGCCACCCACACCAAATCGTTGGGACAGATACTCGCTGTGCTGATACGTCAAACCGATGGCCTGCGTGAACACACCGGGAGAAAGGAAATCCGACACTTTTTGCGGAAGCGGTCGGGCCTCGGCAAACTGGTTCTTTTCAAAATTGTAGCCTGAGTCGAATTGACTTCGAACGTTCAGGGCAACGGTCGGACTGAAGCTACCAAGGGTTCCATCCCCTACGTGTTTGAAGGTGGCCGTCAAGCGGATAACATCCTCTGCCTTTCGAAACTCCGATGTGTCCTGCTTGACCAGACCATAGGCCAAGCGAAGATCATAGCGCCGACTCCATGGACCATTGGTATTCTCCCATCGACCATCCAGTCCGCTCGACAGGGCCAGCGTGTTCACCCCCCCTTCGGCCCAGTTCTGGAAGCTGGCTTGAGAACCAGCCAACTTGCCCACAAGTGTGGATGTCCATCGCGTGTCGTCTGCATCCCCGGAAGCCTCCTGCCCAAGAGCGACAGGAGTCGTGAAAATGGTAGCCAATAACAGAAGGCCGACAACGCGCTGTGTCATGTACGAAAATCCGGATGCGGTCATTGTGACAAGAATTGAGTCGAAACCGATTTCACAAGCACCCTGAAGGCCGCAAAAGGATCCTACCACATCATGAATCCTGCGTTTGAAGCCGGGTCTAACGCGCTGAAAAATTCTTGGGACCAACATTCAGGGCAAAGAAAAAAGGCCGTGCTAAATCAGCACGGCCTTTTCTCAAACGAAATGAAGGGGCTTGATCAGCCGTTCTTCATGTTCTGGACTTCGACACGAATGTCCTGAGCCATTCCTTTCAGTTCCTGCATGGCTTTGCGCACACGCGTGCCTGCGGCTTTGTTGCCTTTGTCGTAGAACTTGCCGAAGTCATCTTCGAGACCGTCAACAAAGCTTTTGAGGTCGGCGAATTTGCTCATTGGTATCCTCCAATCTAAAGTGAGTTCTGGTAGCGGGGAGAAAGTGAGGCCCCTTCTTAACTGCGACCAAAGTAAGGGGAATGATAACTCCTGTCAAGACAAAATCAGCATTTATGAGCCATATGAGGCATTTCGTCTTAAAAAAGGGCACTCCGTGATGCCCTTATACAGGCGCCTTTTGATGAACGATTATTGGCCAGAAAGCGAGGTGTCATTCCTGCGTAAACCCTTCAAATCAACGTACTTCGCGGGTGGCCATCGACCCTCATATCCCAGGCAGGAGCACCTCAATCGAGAGATATTTCACGGGTCACAGCTTCCGCAAAATAAAATGTGTTTTTTTTCTTTTTTTGAGCCAGAAAAGGGGGTTTCTCCTCCAGAAACAGCAAAATCACAGGGCCCCGGAGATGCGGTATCGTTCAGGCCCAGGACTTGCCAACAGTCGTTGATTCTGAGGCCTCTCGGGGCGTTCTTGAAACCCGCATGGCTCGGCAAGAGGACGTAGTCCCAAGTTCGCCGTTATAGGCCCTGTTTACTTCGTTTTCTACAACTGTTTCCCGCGCGATTCTCCGGTATGGATTTCTGCCATCTGCACTGTCACACCCAGTACTCCCTTCTTGATGGTGCCGCGCGAATCAAACGGCTGATGGCCAAAGCCGAAGAGATGGAAATGCCGGCGGTAGCCATCACTGACCACGGCAATCTGTTCGGTGTCCCGGAATTCTACACCACGGCAAAGAAAGCCGGTATCAAGCCAATCATCGGGTGCGAGTTCTACGTGACGGCCTCGGGAATGGGCGACAAGTCCGATCGCGTTCGATACCATCAGGTATTGCTGGCCAAAAATGACGTCGGATATCGCAATCTGATCAAACTGTCCTCCCTTTCCTACACGGACGGGTATTACTACAAACCGCGTATTGATCAGGAGACGCTGAAGGCCCACGCTGAAGGCCTGATCGCAACGACGTGCTGTTTGCAAGGAGAAGTCCTCCAGACCATCCTCAAGAAGGGTGAGGAAGAAGCTCGTAAGGTTTTCGAGAGCTATCTGGACATCTTTGGCGATGACTACTACATCGAAATCCAGGACCACAATATCCCGGATCAGCACAAGTGCAATGAAGTGCTTCTGCGTTGGGCCAAGGAGTACGACGTAGAGGTCGTCGCGACGAACGATGTCCATTACGTGGAGCAGGAAGACTCGGCCGCCCAGGACGTCCTTCTCTGTTTGCAGACCGGAAAGGAATACAATGACCCCAACCGCATGCGCTTCGAGAACGATCAGTTCTATTTGAAGAGCGCCGCGGAAATGGAGCTGGCCCTGAAGCACGCGGACGATGTAACGGTACGTCGAGCGCTCGAAAACACGACCAGGGTTGCTGACAAATGTGCTTTCGAGCTACCCATGGGCGAGCTGCTCATGCCCCACTTCCCGTTGCCCACGGAGTTTGGCGATGATATGGATGCCTACTTGCGGCATCTCTCGTTTGAGCGGGCTCTGGAAAAATTCGGTGGGCAGTTGAGCCCTGAACAAGAAGAACGCCTCAACCTGGAGCTGGGAATCATTTCCCAGATGGGGTATGCAGGCTACTTCCTCATCGTGCAGGACTTCACCACCGTAGCCCGCGAATTGGGCGTCTCTGTCGGACCGGGTCGAGGCTCAGCTGCAGGAAGTCTGATTGCCTACGTGCTGGGCATCACCAACGTCGATCCACTTGAGTACGACTTGCTGTTTGAGCGCTTTCTGAATCCGGAGCGCGTCTCGATGCCGGATATCGATATCGATTTTGATGACCGAGGCCGATCGAAGGTGATCGACTATGTGGTCGAGAAATACGGCCGTGAAAACGTATGCCAGATCATCACGTTCGGGACCATGGGTGCGCGCTCCGTCATCCGTGATGTGTCCCGTGTCCTGCAAATCCCGCTCATGGAGGCGGACCGGATTGCCAAGTTGATTCCGGAGGGTGTCGGGGTGAATCTGGACAAGGCCTTCGATGAGGTGCCGGAGTTCAGGAAGCTGCAGAACGATCCGAACGAGCAGATTCGCAATCTGATGCACTATGCCAAAGTGCTTGAAGGATCAGCACGCCATACTGGGGTCCATGCTGCTGGGGTCATCATCGCACCGGGAACGGTAAGCAATTACGTCCCCGTTTCGATAGCCAAGGGTAAAAGTGGCGCCGAGGACGTTGTCACCACCCAGTATGATGGCAAATGGGTTGAGTCCTTCGGACTGCTAAAGATGGACTTCCTGGGCCTGAAGACCCTGACGGTCATCAACGACACGGTCGATTTGATCCAGCAGACCCACGACACAGGAATTGTTGTGGATGACATTCCGCTGGACGATGAGCGCACCTACGAGCTGTTCCAGAAGGGTGACACGGTTTCCATCTTCCAGTTTGAATCATCGGGGATGCGCGAGTGGCTTCGCAAGCTGAAACCAACGACCATTGATGATCTGATTGCCATGAACGCCCTGTATCGACCGGGGCCGATGGACAACATCCCGACCTATATCGCTCGAAAACACGGTCGCGAGGAGGTCTCCTATCCTCATGACATGCTGAAACCCATCCTGGAACCCACGTTCGGTATTCCGGTCTACCAGGAGCAGGTGATGCAGATGGCCCAGGTCATGGGCGGCTACACGCTTGGTGGCGCCGATATTCTGCGGCGCGCCATGGGCAAGAAGAAGCACGAGGAGATGGAGAAGCAGAAGGCTGTCTTCATCCAGGGGGCAGCTGAGCGCGAAGTGGACGAGCAGACCGCTTCCGAAGTCTTCGACCTCATGGCCAAGTTCGCCGGGTACGGATTCAACAAATCGCACGCGGCGGCCTATTCCATTGTTGCCTATCAGACTGGATGGCTCAAGGCCCACTATCCTGCCGAGTTCATGGCCGCTGCCATGACCAACGAAATGGGCGATACGAAGAAGCTGTCTGTCGTCTTGGAAGAGGCCCGGCACCTCGGTCTCGAATTGCTTCCACCAGACATCAACAAGAGTACAGCCCGATTCAGTGTCGAGCGAGGCAAGATCCGCTTTGGGCTGGGAGCGATCAAAGGAGTAGGCCTGGGTGCTATCGAGGCTATCGAGGAGGAGCGTGCCGAAAGCGGTCCGTTCTCCAATATTTTCGATTTTGCGCGTCGCGTGGATTTGAGGGCTGTCAACAAGAAGGCGGTTGAAAGCCTGGCCAAGGTGGGTGCCATGGATTGCCTTGAGGGCCATCGGGCACAGCTGGCCGAAGCGGTAGAAATCGCCATGCAATATGGCCAGAAGACCCAAGCCAACGAGGCCGCTGGAATGATTTCGCTGTTTGGCGAAGCCAGCGGTGACGGAGCTGCCGGACTGGAGCCTTCCCTGCCCATGGCCGAGCCTTGGCCCCGATCCAAACTACTTAAGGAGGAGCGCGAATCGGTTGGATTTTACGTCAGTGGGCATCCGCTGGAGGCCTTCATGGCAGAAACGCGTGCCTTTGCCTCCGCCCAGATTGCGGATGCTCCGATGATCGTGGAGCGCGAAGGTCCGATTGAGGATTCTTGGCAAGCGCGCCAGAATCGGCCCAATCATAGCTTTTGCGGAATCATAACCGAGGTGCAGCACCGCACGAACAAGTCGGGCAAGCCGTACGCCTTTGCGCAATTCGAAGACTTCACGGGTCAGGCCGAGCTGGTCTGCTTCTCCAACACCTACGATCGCGTGCAGCGCTATCTGCAAGTGGACGAGATCGTACTCATCAAGGGTCAACTCGAATTGCGCGGTGGATCTGCCAAAGTGATCTGCAACGACGTTATTCCGATGTGGAAAGTGCGGGAGCAAATGGTCAAATCACTTTCCATCCGCATCCCGGCGGCCGAACTGGAGCTTTCCCAAATAGACGCGCTTGAAGAACTTCTGAGTGCCCACCGGGGAGGCTGCAAACTGTATCTGGATCTGATAACCGAGGACTCTCCGCAGCCCACACGCTTGCTCAGTCGTACGTTTGTCGTGGATCCAAACAACGAAGTGATGCAGGGCTTGAGCCAGCTGTTTGGTCGCCGTGCCATTGTTGTGCAAGGTGAATAGCCGAGCCAGGTCCTTTCCACGTGCCATGCGTCCTCGAATCATTCTGATCGTCCTACTCATTCTTGGGTCCGGTTGCTCAACGCAACTGGAAGAATTGCGCGAGCGCTACAGGCCCGTATCATTACGCGACGCCTATGTGCACGGACTGAAAGAGACCGGCATTCACGACAGCCGGATCGGACAGGCGTGGATACAAGAGGGAGATGCCGTCTTCCGGGCTCCGGTTTCGCCTACCCTCCCGTACGTGGAAGAAGGTCGGCTCTCTGCCACCGACATCATGGCGCTCGGTTACCATCTCGAATTGACCCGGGGGCAACAGGTAGTCGTGGAGGCATCTACCCCAGACGGATTTCAGGTTTTCGCCGATCTGTACGAACCCATGCAGGAGCAAGGGTTGCCACATCGGCGCCTGTCCAGCGCGGATTCGACGGGGCGACTTGAATGGGACGTGCGCCGCACAAAAACGTATTTGCTTCGCGTACAACCAGAAATTCTCGCCGAAGGCAGCTTCAGACTCTCTATCCGTACCGATCCTTCGCTTGTATTTCCCGTTGCCGGGCACTCAACGGCAGACGTCCAGTCACGGTTTGGGGCCGAACGAGACGGCGGACGACGAAGCCACCATGGCATAGACATTTTTGCCAGAAGGGGGACACCCGTTGTTGCCGTACGAAGCGGCCGCGTCAGAAGCACGCGAACGGGCGGCCTGGGTGGTAAGCAAGTGTGGCTTCGCGACTCGCTGGGGCACAACTATTACTACGCACATCTGGACTCGCAAATGGTAGAGGTTGGTCAGGTGGTAGAGCCTGGGGACACCTTGGGTACCGTAGGAAACACTGGAAATGCCCGAACTACACCGCCACATCTGCATTTCGGAATCTACCAGAGTGGACCGCAGGATCCGTGGCCATTCGTGTTTGCACCGAATCTTCGTCCCTCACGCATTGCGGTAGATCGGTCATTATTCGGGTCTTGGAGAGCAGCGGATGCATCGCCCTTGACCCTGCGCGGGCAACCCAGCCGTCGAAGTCCTGTCACGATAGAAACGACTGCCGCCGCACGCCTGCATATTATCGGCGGAACAGCAAGCTGGTATCATGTCCGACTTGATGACGGCCGTTCGGGTTATCTTCCCGCGTCGCAGCTGGCCATGACCTACGCGGCCTCGCGGCCCGGATCCCCCAGCGCACTTTCGCCAACCACTGTCGGAAGCTAACCGTCCGGCTTCAGCCGTATGCTTTCCTGGATCTGGAATATTCCACGCAACCTCCTGATTGGAGGCGTAAAGCTGTACCAACTGCTGCTTTCACCCCACCTGGGCTCGGCCTGTCGATTTACGCCGACCTGCTCGAGTTACGCTATACAGGCTTTGAACGAATACGGCGCACTGAAAGGCTTTGTCCTTGCCACGCATCGTATCATCCGTTGTAACCCGTGGGGCGGACACGGATACGACCCTCCGCGCTGGTACGGCGAGTCGCGCAGGTCACAGGAGGCCCACGACGAGCGTACAGCGGATGACAACGGCCAATCCTCCCCTTCATTCCCGAATGACGCATGAGTCACGTAGAACACCAGGAAACCGGCAAACACTTCGTTGCCCGCTGCGCCGTGATCACCTGCTCGGATACAAGATTCAAGGACACCGATCATTCAGGTAACCGCATTGCTGAGTTGTTGGAAGAAGCGGGGCACGAGGTGCTCTTTCGCAATCTGGTACCCGACGATGCTGACCGAATACGTAATGCCGTTCAGGAAGCCAAGAGTCTGGAAGCCCAGCTCATAATCACCACAGGGGGAACCGGCATTTCACGAAGAGACACAACGTTTGAAGCCATTCAGGACCTAATCACGACCAAAATTCCCGGGTTTGGAGAGCTTTTTCGCATGCTCTCCTGGGAAGAGATCGGTCCGGCGGCCATGATGTCTCGCGCTACAGCAGGCCTCACGGACAACGCCATCCTGTTTGCCTTGCCTGGCTCGAGAAATGCCGTGGAATTGGCCATGCAGCAGCTCATCCTGCCTCAGATCGGTCACCTGTTGGCAGAGCGGCGCAGGTAAGATAGAGCGGGCTTATTCGAAGCGCAGCGCATCAATCGGATTGAGCGCGGCAGCTTTCTTGGCTGGATAGAAGCCGAAGAAGATGCCGACGGCTGCCGAAAAGGCGATGGCAATAACCACGGTTTCCGAGTTGACAGCGGTTGCCCAGCCCATCGTACTTCCCAGCAAGGTCGATCCGCCAACACCCAGGGCAATCCCCAGTGCTCCACCCAGAATGCTCATCACGATGGATTCGATAAGGAATTGGGTCAGCACGTCCGAGCCGCGCGCTCCAATGGCCATACGGATTCCAATCTCACGAGTACGTTCGGTCACGGACACCAGCATGATGTTCATGATGCCAATGCCACCCACCAGCAGCGATATCGATGCGATGGCCGCCAGCAAGGCGGTCATGACTTCGGTCGTTCCCTGAGCTGCTTCGGAGAGCTGCTCTTGATTTCTCACCTCGAAATCGTCGGCTTCCCAGGACGCCAGCCCATGCGACTCCCGCAGAATGGCCCGGACTTCTTCCTGTGCCAACGGAATGTCCTCTGCCGAGTAGGTATTGATAAGAATCTGCCGCATGAAGGACCAGCGACCCAGGATGCGATTCCGCGCGGTCGTATACGGCAGAACGATGAAGTCATCCTGGTCGTTGCCATCGGCGGTCTGACCCTTGCTCTCGAGCACACCAATGACCTGCATCGGTACCCGGTTGACAATCACGCGCTCTCCCACCGGATCCCGATCCCCATACAGTTGATCCACGATGGTCTTTCCGAGAACAACCACCTTGGCACCCGTGCGCTCCTCGCGGGCGTCGAAGAAGCGCCCGCTCGTGGTGTCCCAATTTCGAATGACCTGATATTCTGGTGTCACCCCCAGGATGGTAGCCCGCCAGTTTCCTTCTCCACCGACAATCTGTGCCCTGAACGAACTGTAAACAGGCGAGACATTCGCCGAGTAAATGGATTCGTTTTTGATCTTCTGAGCATCCTCGGGCGTCAAACGGCTGAAAGAGCTGGCGCCCTGGCTGGCCCCGCTGGTTTGGGCGGCACCGGGCGTTACCACGACCATGTTCGTCCCCAGGTTCTGGATCTGCTGTTCGATCTGGGACTGGGCCCCTTCCCCGATGGCGACCATGACGATGACCGCACCAACCCCGATGATGATTCCCAGCATCGTCAGGAGCGTGCGCATCTTGTTCTTGATGATGCTCTTTCCGGCTACTTTTACGAGACGAAATGCTTGCATGATAATCTGGGTCAATCCGCTTGAGCGGTTTCTGGTTCTTTTGCTCCTTGCTCTTCCGAACGACGCAGGAGCAGCTCCTCGAGGTCTTTTGCGGCAGAGTCAGGCGTCTGAGGAACGTCCTTGATGATCTTGCCATCCCGCAGCTCCACGATGCGCTTGGCATAGCGGGCTACTTCATCTTCGTGCGTAACGAGAAGGATGGTGACCCCTTCTTCGTTCAGCTCCTGGAACAGCGCCATGACCTCGACTGTCGTTTTGCTATCCAGGTTACCGGTTGGCTCGTCGGCCAGGACAAGAGAAGGATTCGTGACAAGCGCCCGGGCAATCGCTACGCGTTGCTGTTGGCCACCTGACAACTCATTCGGAAAGTGATCCACCCGATCACCCAGTCCGACGCGCTCAAGGGACTGCCTGGCGGCCTCACTGTGCTTCTTCACCCTCTTGGACCGGTCATACAGCAATGGCAACTCTGTATTTTCCAGCGCAGAGGTGCGGGCCAACAGATTGAAACCCTGAAATACGAAGCCGATTTTCTGATTACGGATATCAGCGAGCTGGTTCTTGGTCAGCTTGTTGACCTCGATATCATCCAGGAAATAGGAGCCAGAGGTCGGGTAATCCAATCCTCCAATGATGTTCATCAATGTCGACTTGCCGGAGCCAGAGGCGCCCATAATGGCCACCATCTCCCCCCGCTGGACGTTGAAGTCCACTCCTTGAAGGGCGTGGACCTTGGTCTTGCCCATCTCATAGGTCTTCCGGATCTGCTGGACGCGGATGACTTCTTTCGTCTCACTCATGATCGTTTCCGGCTGTGGGTGTGATGAAACAACCTAGAATCCACCTCCTCTCCGGAAACGGCTTCCCATGTCGTTGTCTTCCTGCCGGTTGAAAGGATTCTGGATCCCTCCTGACTCCTCGACCACCGATACGCCGGCAATGATCTGCATTCCTTCCTCAACCTCCTGGGCAAGCACCTCGGTCATGGAACCATCGGTAATGCCCTGGCGAACGGGCAGCACGGAAATGTCGCCATTTTCGTCCAGAAACCAGAGCATGGCACGGTCGGACGAACTACGAGATCCGCCTCCAGCAGCCCAACCACCGGCTCCACCGCTCTGGCTCCAAGTCCCGGCCTGTCCACCACCACGCCGGGTAGAGTCGCCCGAAGCCGCTCGCTGAGCTGCCATTCGCTCCATCATTTGCTCCATCATCTGCGAATTGGGACGAAACCGAAGCGCAGCATTGGCCACCTTCATCACATCCTCTGCGGTTTCGATCAGGAACTCGACCGTCGCCGTCATCCCTGGAAGCAGTAATCCATCCGGATTGTTGACGTCAACCACGGCGGTATAAGACACAACATTGTTGACCGACTCGGACTGAAGGCGTACCTGACGGACCGTTCCATAGAATACATCCTCATCGTAGGCCTGAACCGTGAAGCGCGCCGTCTGCCCCTCTTTGATCAACCCGATATCGCTCTCGTCGACCGAAACCAGGATTTCCATGTCGGTCAGGTCATTGGCAATCAAAAACAGCTGTGGGGCGTTGAGCGAAGCGGCCACTGTCTGTCCTTCATCCACATTACGTTCAACCACGACACCGTCAATAGGCGATACGATGGTGGCATACGCGAGATTTCGTTTGGCACGGTCCACGTTGATCTGCGAAGAGACGATAGTCGCCTGGGCCAGGTCCAGGTTGTACTTGACCTGGTTGAATTCGACTTCCGTCGCAAAGCTCTTTTCGTAGAGGTTTTTAACCCGGTCAAATTCAATGCGGGCAAAGTCCAACTGCGCCTGGTTGCGACTCAGCGTAGCTTCTGCATCCCGAACCGAGCTGACCAGAAGCGTAGTGTCAATGCGGGCGATGATCTGACCACGGCGAACCTGGTCGTTGTAGTCCACATAGATGTCATTGACAATGCCTGAGACCTGCGTTCCCACCTGCACCGTGGTTACGGCGCTCAAGTTGCCTGTCGAAGCCACTACAGACTCCAGGTTACCCTGTTCAACGGTGACAAATCGATATTCCAGCCGTGATCCCGCTTCGGCGCTGGTGGTAACCCAGACGATCGCGGCCAAAACGATCAGGACAGAAACAGTGATGATGGATTTTTTCATGGGGATGGCTGCCCGGACGCAGCAAAAGAAAAGGTTTCAGGCACTCACACACCCGCGGTACGCGGGGCGAGGTCACCAAAAATCACGTTTGGAAAAGCTTTCAGTTAGCTGACGCTGAGGAATCTGCCGGTGTAATAACCACCGCAGTAGAATCACCCGCTGCCTCCTCTGATGCGCTCGTGTCTTCTTCGTTTCGCGTAGTGTCTAGTCGGGCTGACTCCGGCATACGCGTGTTTCGGTCCAGATAAGGTCGAATGGCAACGGATTGCTCTTCATTCAACTCTGGAAGAAGATCCGTTTCGAACTCTTTCATGAGCTCCGTACGATGCCACATGTAGTGTCGCCAGAAACGACTGAGCGTGTCCTGGTAGGCTGAGGATAGCGATCGAAGACGCTCTTCCTGCAGTGAGTCAACAGGATCGATGTAGCGATCAATGTAGCCATATAGGCCACCTTGACGGCGCATTTCGCGTAGCCGGTCCTCGCGCTGATTGTGGATGGTACTCCATCCTAGAGCACCTATGGCAATCCCGATCACGAGCGTTACAACCAGGACGGTAATAGATTTGGTGTGCACTTTCATTGCGTCAGTCCTGGTGGTGATCAAATTCGAGATCGTATGCCGCTGCTACCGTTACCGGATGCAATCCAAGCACCATCTCGGCTGGCGTTTGATGCACATCATTCTCTCGTGAAAGATCAAAGTTGTAGAACGCCAGCATCAGGATGACGAGCAGACCAGCAGCCATGACGGGTCTGAACCAGCTGATGAGCTGCCGTTCGAGGTAGGCATCGCGGCGTTTCCGGGATGAAGCAGCCTTCACGGCCCGCATCACGCGCTCCGTGGGCATGGACATCATGGAAGCACTCCGCTCGGAATGAACCATCCGACGCAAAGCGTTAACCGTGACCCGAGGCAATCCTGATCCTTCCTGGTTTTCGGACGGTTGATGTTGAATTCTTCTATTCATTATGCACCTCCGGCCAGATTATTGCCGGTTGTGTTTCCTATGTCTTTTTTCAGTTTCTCTACGCCCCGTTTGAGTCGGGAAAGGACAGTACCGTATGGCACGTCCAGGATCCGGGCGGTTTCTTCGGTACTGTAGTCTTCTATCAGTCTCAGCACCACTACAGCACGTTGGTTGTCCGGCAAGCGATCCACCGCCGCGCGTAATTGCTTCAGTTCCTCTGAATCGGTCATACCCTGATCAGCCTGCTCTCCGGAATCCGGCTCCCAGGGCTCTTCGTGGGACCATGACTGCATCCACCGCATGCGCTTGCGTTTCCGGAGGGCATCCAGGCTCTTATTGATGGCCATCCGCACTACGAATGTCTTGAGAGACGAGTCACCCCGAAACGAGTGCAAAGAACGATGAAGCTTGATGAACACTTCCTGCACTACATCGTCGATCTCAGGCCCCGGACCGAGCATCCCTGTCACCGTACGAGATACTTCGTCGATATAGCGTTCGACAATGTGCCGAAAAGCCTCCTCGCCGCCGTTCAGCGATGAGGCTATCAGCTGCTCCTCCGTCGATGAAGCGTCTATGCGAATCACGTGTTGATACTCCTCGTCCATGAGGGACAAAGGATACGTCAATGGAAGGGCTATCGTGGCTTGAAGGTTCACAAAGGGGGAATTCCGGCCAGTCGATTGAGATTCGTCGTTAAAAATCGTTGCAGTGTCCGTTAGACGAAATCAAATCGATTACATTCCTTGCCTACAACGTGAACAACGAGCCGCTGCCCCAGGCCCATATCGTGTCCAAGGAATTCCGGATTTACAACACGCTGACCAACAAGTCAGAAGCCCTCGTCCCCAAGAAGAAGGATCACCTGACCTTTTACTCGTGCGGACCGACCGTGTATTCGTACGCGCACATTGGAAACTTCCGATCCTTCCTCACTGCCGACCTCATCCTCCGCACGGCCCATGCCTTGGGATGGGACGTCACGTACGCCACGAACGTGACCGACGTTGGCCATCTGACGGAGGATGATCTCACGGACCCCTCCGGAGAGGATCGAATGGTCAAGGCGCTCAAGTCAAAGGAAGGTGAGCAGTTCGTCAACATTTGGGACCTCGCCCGACACTACACCACAACGCTGGTCGAGGATTGGCATCGCTTGAATCTGCGTGAGCCCACCGTCAGGCCACGGGCAACGGAGCATATGCGTGAGCAGATCGCGGCCGTCGAGCAGCTGATCGAAAAAGGTCATGCCTACGAAACAGACAAAGGCGTCTACTTTTCCGTCACCTCCTTTCCTGATTACGGTAAGCTCTCTGGCAATACGCTTGATGGAGACTTGGAGCAGACCGTCCGCGATGTAGTAGTCGATGATGACAAGCGTGACCCGAGAGACTTTGCGCTGTGGAAAAAGGACGACAAGCATCTCATGCAGTGGTTCAGCCCGTGGGGCTGGGGCTTTCCTGGTTGGCATATCGAGTGCTCCGTCATGGCCATGAGCTATCTCGGCGAGGAAATTGATCTACATGCCGGCGGCGAGGATCTCATTTTCCCTCACCATGAATGCGAAATCGCTCAATCTGAGTCCCTGACAGGGAAACCATTCGCCACGATCTGGGCACACACGCGTTTTCTTCAGGTCGAAGGCGAAAAAATGTCCAAACGGTTGGGCAACTTCTTTACGGTTCGCGATCTGGTCGCGCCGGAGGCAGAGGGTGGCAAGGGCGTCGACGCCTTGGCAGTCCGCATGACGCTGCTGTCGGGCCACTATCGCAAACCCTTCAACTTCACCATGAAAACGCTCAGGGGAAATGTGAAGCACCGGGAGCGTCTGGAAGAGGTGATAGCGCTGGTTGGCAATCCTCTGGATGAGCCTGGAGCATATGAAGGTGATACGGGTGCCATCCTTGAAGGCATGTATGGGCGGGCAAAGGACGCCATGCTGGACGATCTGAATACGCCAGCAGCTTTAGCCCAACTGTTTGGGGGTACCAAGATGATCCTGGGTAACGCAGACCATCTGGACGAAACAGCGCGCGCGGCTGCCCGGCGTTGGCTCGTCGACATGAATGCCCTTCTCGGTGTTGTCTTTTACGACGACCAACCTGAGTCAGCTGACGAGGAGGATCCGCTTGCTGCGCAGGTCGAGCCGCTCATCGTGGCGCGAGCTGCCGCGCGCGCTGCGGGTGACTGGGGCCGAGCCGACGAAATACGGGATGAGTTGGCCAGCCTTGGTGTTGAGATCAAGGACTCGAAAGACGGTACGACCTGGAAACGCAAACAACAGATTTGACAAAGCGAGATGGGATATCCGACAAGCCTGCTGGATTACGGTGAATTGAGTGGTGGCCTGGTCCGCATGATGGAGCGGTTCAAGGAAGAGGGCAATCTGACGAAGGATCCCGAGGCCGATCAGTTCCTGATGGACGACCCGAACGCCGCCTTGCTGGGTATGCTCTATGACCAGCGCGTTCTGGCTGAATACGCCTTCACCGGGCCCATCCGGCTCAAAGATCGCCTCGGGCACCTGGACATGAAGAAGATCGCCGACATGGACCTTGACGTTTTGAGAGA
>CALIKL010000012.1 GCA_938018055.1 uncultured bacterium | reverse complement strand
CAGCACCCGGCTCTCAATCCGGTCATGCAAAGGGTGAATGGCCGCCAGTATACGTCCTAGAACGGAGCCGTTTCGTCGCCTTCAGGAAGAGCGCCTGAATTCGATTCTTCTGGCAGGTAGTCGCCTGGACCATAATAGGTCGTCAAGTTCTCGAAGCGGGCATGCTGATGGACGAAGGCCAGGGAGACGTCTCCGATGGGTCCGTTTCGTTGCTTCCCGATGATCAATTCGGCCAGTCCTTCTGTCGAATTACCGTTTTCATCGACCGTAATGCCGTAGCGCTCGGCGCGGTAGATGAAGGCTACGACATCGGCGTCCTGTTCGATCGATCCCGATTCACGCAGATCGGAGAGCTGCGGACGTTTATCGCCGCCTCGCGTTTCCACAGCGCGGGATAGCTGTGAGAGGGCAATGACCGGTACATTCAGTTCCTTGGCCAGCCCTTTGAGCGATCGCGAAATATGGGCAATCTCTTGTTCGCGGTTGGAGCTCTTGTTCAGCCCTGTTCCATGCATCAGCTGGAGGTAGTCCACGATAATCAGCCCGATGTCATGCTCGGCTTTGAGTCGTCGGCACTTGGCTCGCAGCTCAAGCACTGTCAACCCCGGCGTATCGTCGATGTAAATGGGCGCCTCGCTCAACTTACCGGCAGCGCGGGCCAGCCGGGGCCAGTCGTCATCGCTCATGCGCCCGGTTCGCGCAGCCTGTGCATCCACGCGGGCTTCGGACGTAAGCAGTCGCTGGGCCAGCTGACCAGAGCTCATTTCCAGGGAGAAAATGGCTACTCCCGCGGGATTATCCGGGTGCAATGCCGCATTGCGGGCCATGGCCAGCGAAAAGGCTGTCTTTCCCATCGATGGACGGGCTGCGATGATGATGAGGTCGGAGGGCTGCCAGCCACCCGTCATCTGGTCGACCCGCTTGAAGCCCGAAGGTACGCCGGTAACGCCGCCTTCCTGACCGTGGATCGACTCGAGGCGCGCCAGCGTTTCCTTCAGCACATCGTGCATCGAAGAAGCCGACTTACGCAGCTGGGAGTCTGAGATACGGAAGATTTCCGACTCGGCATGATCAAGCAATTCAAAGGCATCGGCCGATGGATCATAGGCCTGTCCGACGACGGACGTCAGGTTTTCGATCAGGCCACGCAGAAGCGATTTTTCAGCGACGATACGGGCGTGATACTCTACGTTGGCGGCTGTGTCCACTGCGGCCGTCAGTTCGGACAGGTAATACGACCCGCCAATCGCTTCGAGTTGTTCGCGCCGCTTGAGTTCATCACCCAGCGTAATCAGATCCACCGGATTACCGCGCTCAAAGAGGCTCAGAACGCACTCGTATATCGTGTTGTGGCGCTCGCTGTAGAATGCGCCCGGCTGCAGGATTTCGACCGTTTTCGGAATGGCCTCGCGCTCGATGAGCATGGCGCCGAGCACGGTTTTTTCCACTTCGCCCGCCTGCGGAGGGACGCGACCCGCGCGCGGAGAAGGTGTGTATTCCTGCGGGAGACGTGGGGTCGGTATGTCGGGCAGCAGTTCAGACATGGCGTTCGGTGCGAAGTACGCTTCTTCCTCAGGTGGCATCATCACGCAGTCAGTTCGTCGTATCGTTCTCGGAGCAGTTGTACATCTTCCCACGTGGGACGCTTCCAGTTCGGATTGCGCAATAGGGCTGCCGGATGGTAAGTGACCAGTACGGGGATGCCGTGATAATCATGAAACGTTCCACGCATATCCTTCAGGCTCGAATCGATCCCCAGCAGAGACGTTCCGGACGTACGTCCGACACAGAGGATCAGCTTGGGTTGGATGAGGGCGATCTGCTTGTGCAGGATCGGGATGTGGGCTCTGACTTCGTCTGGCTTGGGCTTGCGGTTGTCCGGAGGGCGACTCTTGAGAATGTTTGCAATGTAGACCTCCGATCGCTCGAACCCGATGGCCTCCAGGATCTTGGTCAGCAGCTGGCCGGCACGGCCCACGAAGGGCTCCCCCTTCTGGTCCTCATCTGCTCCCGGGGCCTCTCCGATCACCAGCAGATCTGCATTGGGATTGCCTACGCCAAACACCGGATTGATGCGGGTGCGGTCAAGCTCGATTAGCTCCGTGGCCGCGACCCAGGTGCGGACATCATCCAGCGTGTCCAGTCTGCGAAGGGGTGAATCTTCGGGGATGAGGGATTCGATATGCCCGTAGATGGTGTCCTCAGTTGAGGATGACATGCGTGGAGCCTCTGATGTGATTGGCACGATATGGTCTTGCGCGGTTTCGTTCTCCGCAGGCTCGGAAATGGGCCCGGAAATGGGTATGGCGTCCGGCTCAAGGGCATGCTCTGATTCCTGGGATGACTCCTGAGGTACTACCTGGGATGACTCCTGGGTTGCTAGCTGGGAAGGCTCCGAAGGCGCGGCTGTGGTAGAGGGTAGCAGATCGGGTCCAGCCGGCACAACCACCAGATCCCCAAAGAGGGCCATCTGATGCTCGAGCGCAGCACGAAGGTCTTTCAGGTCGTTCGACATGGGATCCAGGGTGAGCAGGTAAGCAGAGGAAATCTACCGGAAATGAGCCTTTGAACTCCGGCCACCTATGCACGAATTGCCCCCACCTTTTCAACAGGAACTGAGCTACGCCTTCCTTCAGGCCAGCGGATCAAGGTCCTCGAGAGCCTTATTCAATACAGCCAATTCAAGAATGGCCTCGGCAACTTCCGCTTTCGGGAGTAGGGGAAGATCCACGGTTCGTCCATCGCGAGCCAGCAGCGTAACGCGGTTGGTGCCCGTTCCGAACCCAGCCCCATCTTCCTTGGGATTATTCAGCACGATCCAGTCCAGGTTCTTGCGCTCCAGTTTTCCCCTGGCGTTCTCAAGACCATTGTCGGTTTCCAGAGCAAACCCCACGAACGTTTGTCCGTCCTTCTTGCCCGATCCCAGATCCGCCAGGATGTCCGTGGTGCGCGCCAGTTCCAGCGCCCCGTCAGCGCCTTCTTTCTTGAGTTTGCTATCCGAGGGCTGTGCCGGTGTGAAATCTGTTACGGCCGCAGACATGATGACGATGTCCACATCATGCTGGCTCATCACGGCTCGGTGCATGTCGTCGGTGGACTCCACATCGACACGGCGTACGCCTTCGGGTGTCTCGAGCGAAACGGGTCCAGCAACAAGGACCACATCCGCGCCGCGGCGAGCAGCGGCGCGAGCCAGTTCAAACCCCATCGTGCCGGTCGAGTGATTCGAGATGAACCGTACCGGGTCGATGCGCTCGCGGGTGGGGCCGGCGGTGACAACGACGCGTTTGCCCGCAAGCGGACCGCCACGCTGCTTCGCCAGCCGGATGAGGAGGGCCGAGGCGTACTCGAAGATGGCTTCTGGCGCGGGCAGCCGGCCCTGACCTATCAAGCCACTCGCCAGCTCCCCATGTTCGGCTTCCATGACGGTGACCCCGCGCTCGGTCAGTGTGTTCAGATTGGAACGCACGGCTGGATGGATATACATGTCGTGATCCATGGCGGGACAGACCATGATCGGGCAGCGCGCGGTGAGCGCTACGGCCGTCAGCATGGAGTCGCACGCGCCATCGACCAGCTTGGAAAGCGTCTGTGCGGTCAGTGGTGCGACCAGGAACAGGTCAGCCCACAAGCCCAGTGCAACATGCTTGGTCCAGGATCCAGCTTTGTTCTCTAGAAAAATCTTGACGTGAACCTCGTTTTCTGACAGTGTTCCCAGCGTCAGCGGCGTTACGAACCGGCCCGCATCGGGCGTCATGACGACGCGTACCTCGGCGCCCGCCCGCTTGAATTGGCGGACCAGTTCGGCCGTCTTGTAGGCGGCAATACCCCCGGTTACCCCCAGAAGGATGCGTCGGCCGGTCATGTGATTCGATTCAGCCATGGTCAAAGGTAGCCACGAAGGAGCGGGTTAGCGCAATCAGCTCGGCGGCAGCCACATCCAGATCATCGTTGATGACGCTGTGATCAAAGGAGGATTCGAACGACATTTCGAAGGCCGCTTTGTCGAGCCGGGCGCGAAGGGAGGCCTCATCCTCGGTACCACGACCACGCAGGCGCTTTTCCAGTGTCTCCATGTCGGGCGCGCGCACGAAAACGGCCAGACACTGTCGGCCATACTGCTTCTTGACGTTGAGCGCGCCTACGACATCTACATCGAGCAGCACTGGCTGATTGGCAGACGAGGCATCCACTTCGCTCCGAAGTGTCCCGTAGAAGCGACCCGGATAGACTTCCTCATATTCGAGCAATCGATTCTCGGCGATAGCCTTGCGAAAGGCTTCCTCGTCCAGGAAGTGATAGGCCTCGCCATCAACTTCGCCTTCACGAGGTGGCCGCGTAGTCGCGGAGACTGAGAAGCGGATCTGCGGCATCTGAGCTATCAGTTTGGCAGCAAGGGACGACTTGCCCGATCCACTGGGCGCGGCTACTATAATTACGCACGGGCTATGGTGGGCCCGCTCACTCAACGTTTTCGACCTGCTCTTTGATTTTCTCCAGCTCTTCCTTCATCCCCACCACCAGGTGCGCCATGTCAGCATCATTGGACTTGGATCCAATGGTATTGATCTCGCGATTCATTTCCTGGGACAAGAAGTTCATCTTGCGGCCCACGGGCTCACCCGAGGCCATGGCTTCGCGGAATAGTCCGAGATGGGAATCCATACGGACCACTTCTTCGCGTACATCAAGCTTGTCGGCCAGCATGGCCATTTCAAATTCAATGCGCTCTGAGTCGATGCGGCCCTCTTCGATGATTTCCGCGAGCCGCTCCCGCAGCCGTTCTCCTGAAGAGGCGACGCGTTGTGGCGCCAAGCGCTCGACCTCACGCAGTTTGGATTCAATGCCGTCGAGGCGCTCGTCAAGTTCTGTCTTGAGCGCAAGGCCCTCCTGAAGACGCATGGAGGTCATGCCTTGGCAAGCCGCATCAAGGGCCAGCTTCGTGGCCTCCCATACGGCTTCGAGATCTTCTTCCATTTCATCCGTTTCGAAAACATCCGAGTGCTTCAGGATGTGATCGAGACGGACAGGTTCTTCGATTCCTGCCGATGTCCGCACCGTCTCCAACAGATCTCGGTAGGCCACAACGGCTTTTGCGTTTACCCGAACGGGCAGTTCATCGGGAGTTGGGTCGGAGACCTGGGCGAAAGCGGAGATTCTGCCACGCGAAAAGGCCTGTTTGATAATCCGCTGGATATCGGCTTCGTGCGCGTTGAGCGATTTCGGTGAGCGGAGGGAAACCTCGCAGTAGCGGCTGTTGACGGATTTGAGCTCCACAACAGCTTCGTAGCCTCGTACCTCTGCTTCGCCCCGGCCGTAGCCGGTCATGCTGGCAATCATGTTGGTTCGGTAGTCCGGTGATAAAAAAGTTGGTGGTCGGGCACCTTGCGTGCACCTGGACGCCGAAGGGAATATACGGCGCTGACTGCCAGCTCTTTCGTGGACTTACCGAGTTACCGGTACGGGTTCAGGTACCTGCTGATTGATGTAGAACGTGGTGTCCACATTTCCTTCAGCATCAATCCCAAAGGCAATGAAATCAAGATCCCCATCTCCGTTGTAGTCACCGAATGCCGCCGTGGCGAAGACAAATCCTTTGACATCGAGTTCGGCAACGAATTGCCCATCAACATTTCGATACAGACGACCCACGGTTTCGCCAAGAGGAGAACGCGCACCGACCACGAAGATATCCTGATCGCCATCATTCTCATAGTCTCCCCAGATGGCGCGTCCTGTCACTACCCCGTCGAAGGGAAAGGGATGTGTGCTGAATGAGCCGCCATCATTGACATAAAGGCGGGTGATACCGCGAAGCAATTCAGGCGAGAAGGCACCACCGGAAAGAAGGACGTCTGGATCGCCATCTGCGTCAACGTCACCCCAGGTTACAGATCCACCCGATACCTGAGCGAGCGGAGAGGATATCAGGGTGAAGGTCCCACCCGAGCCAACCCCGTCGTTGCGGTAAATACCTGCGTGGAAACGGCCACCTCCGAGATCGCCCGTGAGTGCCATGTCCAGGTCGCCGTCTCCATCCATGTCAGCAAATGCCGACTCCCCAAACATGTGTGGGGGTATTCCGGCACTGGCTCTCACGAATCCCGAACCGTTCTGACTGATCCAGACATCAGCCATCGTGGACAAGGTAGCATCGGTCTCAGAGCTTCCGGCCAAAACGATATCGGGCCAGCCGTCTCCGTTGATGTCCTGCAAAGAGACCCCGCTTCCCCACACATTTTCGAGACCATCCACGGAAAGCGGGATGAATTGCCCTACAAGGTTCTGATATACGGTGGTCAGAGGCTGACCATCTTCCCGAGAGATACCGGTAACCAGGAGATCCGGATCACCGTCCCGGTCAATATCACCCCATGCGATGTTTGGTTGGGAGACGGGCTCGAGGGAGACACCAGCCGGATTGAGAGCTTTGAAAATGAATTCTCCACCGTTGGCATCAGCTACGACCGTAGCGTCATCCGCACGGTATAGCCGAAGCACCGCTGTCCCAGTAGCATCTCCTCCAACCAACAGATCAAGGTCTCCGTCCAGATCAATGTCTGCAAATTCAGCAACTCCGCTTGAAAGATTCGGCAGCCCAAAGTCGTAGAGTGCCGGCAACTGCAGGGTTGAATTAGCCACGTCAGGCTGGCCAAAGCTGAAGGAGCGCTCCTCTGACCCGGATCGCAAGGAATAGCCGTCCGAAGCGACGACAGACCACTCGTAGATCTGATTCGGGGGCATTAATGCCGTCGATACGTCCAGTGAGTTGCTGGTCAGATCGGGGAAAGAGAGTTTCAATCCGCGCCCGGTTATGGTTAGCGTGTAGGTCACTGCGTCCGTATCAACTGCCTCGGCCCACTCAAAGGTGATGGTGTCGGCGTCAGGGTTAACGAAACCCGCGTTGACCGGAGCGCCCAGCGCGAACGCTTGAGGCGCGTCATTCAATCCCACTCCGCGCACGTACGTGTACTGCTCGTTCGCGGGAAGATTGGTGATCGTTTCTGAGAATCCATCAGGCCATACGATGAGGACCTCGTCGATGGTAGATGCCGTTCCGAGACCAAAATGTGCCCGCAAACCGTCACTTTGGCTTCCAGCCCCCGTTCCAGCCGTGATCGTACGCATCTGATGCATCCCACCAGCTTGGATATGAATCCGGGATCCCACGCCCAATCGATTACGGGAGGGATTCTTGAGCTCTATGGAGGCCCAGTTGTTCGTACCTCCATCATTGATCATGATGGCTGTGCCTTGAGCTTGTGGGATTACCAAGTCGAGCCAACCGTCATTGTTGATGTCTCCCGCTGCTACGGCCGTACCCACGGAGTCCAGGCCCATACTGATATCAAAAATATCCTCGAAGGTGCCATCGCCCATGTTGCGGTAAAGCCGTCCCTGGTTGTTGAAGGGCAGATAAATGTCTTGCCAACCATCGTTGTCAAAGTCACCGATGGTCGCAGGACCCTTCGGTAGATTCACCGCTCCAATCACGCCAGCCTCTGCCGCTACATCGACAAAGTTCTGTCCTGCATCATTTCGGTATAGGTGCGTTTCCGCATTATTGAATTCCGCCCAATGATTGACCACCAGCAGGTCTTCCCAACCGTCGTTGTTGTAGTCGAACCAATGCCCATCCTGACTGACGCGGCGACTCTCGACGCCCGAGCCTCTGAAGTTGGTTGAGAAACGATCCCTGGAGGAATTATTGACGAGCAGTTCGTTGCCGGCACCACATCTGGCAGCGAAAAAATCCGGATCCTGATCTTGATCAAAGTCACTCACGGCAAGACCACAGGTGACCGGCTCGGTGCCTGCCAACATGAGATCGCCCACATTGGTAAAGCTGTTCGAGGTATTTCCCAGGAATACCGGGTTCTGGCCATTTGAAGAACCGGCCACCAGGTCAACGAAGTTGTCTTCATTGACGTCCGCCCAGAAGGCTCCGACGGGAGGTTGCTGAAAAATCAGATTGGTTTTGCTGTTACCCAGATCAAATTTTTCGCCCGATCTGTTCAGGTAAAACCGACTTCCGGGTTCGGCATCGAGGATCAGCAGATCCAGTAGTCCATCCTGATTGGCATCTCCGAAAATGCCTCCTTGAACGGAGCTGCCTTCCACCTGAATACCAGCCCGGGCAAGCACGTCATCGAAACTACCATCCTCATTCTGGCGGTACAGCCGCCCGGTGTGGTAGATGTCAAGGCGCCCGTCCGCATTGAAATCTGCAACGGAGACATTTTCAATTCTGCGGTCACTGATGGGATTTGTGTTCAGCCGGGAGAATTCGTTGGAAAACGTCTGCGCAGAAGCGTCGGGGACGACGAGAAACACAGCGACAAGGCCGAGTGTCAGTCTAATCATGAGGATCAGGCCGGAATCCAAGTGGATGGGATGGAGCGTCGGAACGTACGAAACAATCCGGTCGGGTGTAGCGGGCTTTTTTGTGCACGCAGCAGAACCGAAAGTTCGCTGCGAACGAAGCTATGACGAACGGAGCAGGTACTTCATTCCCGGATAGGAAATCGCTTGCCTCGCACGGGTGAAATTCGGAGCTGACCGTTCCCATAAAAGGCCTGGAAGCAAAAAACCCTGGCTGTCAAAAGACAACCAGGGTTCTCGTCGCATGCGGAGAGGGAGGGATTCGAACCCTCGATACGGGGTCAACCCGCATACTCGCTTTCCAGGCGAGCCCCTTCAGCCACTCGGGCACCTCTCCGGGGCAAGCTCCACCAATGCCAGCAGCGGGGCCTTGTTTCTGGGCGCTCGTGCAGGCTTGGTGAATCTTGAAGGGCGCTGTCAGGCGAAAAACCCGCCATCAAACGCGCCAGGTCACACTTCCATGATCTCTTTTTCCTTGTGATCGAGCAGCTTGTCGACCTTCTCTGTGTGTGTGTCGGTCATTTTTTGAAGCGTTTCTTCCGCTTCATAGCGCATGTCTTCCTGTAAATTTTCCGACTCCTGGGTCTTCTTCACATCGTCCTTGGCATGACGCCGCACGTTTCGGATCGAGATCTTTGTCTCTTCACCGAGAGAGCGGGCAGCTTTGACCAGGTCGCGACGACGTTCTTCCGAGAGCGGAGGAACTGGCAAGCGGATCATTCCTCCGTCGTTGGACGGGTTCAGTCCCAGATTCGACGACTGGATAGCCTTTTCGATGTCGTTCAGTGCTGTCGCATCCCAAGGTTGAACGATAAGCAGGTCAGCCTGTGGAGCACTGATACTGGCCATCTGATTCAACGGGGTGACGGACCCGTAGTAGTCGACCTTGATGTTTTCCAGCATGGTTGGGGTAGCCCGCCCCGCGCGGATGGAGATCAGCTCATGGCGCAAGTGCTCGATGCTCTTGTCCATGTGCTCGTCTGCGTCTTCGAGAATGAGTTGCAGGTCTTCGTGAATCATGTCGACAGGTAGCTAGGGTGTGTTGGGTCCTCAGGCGAGAACGGGTTCAGCGGCGTCGTCATTCCAATGAACGAGCGTCCCGATGGATTCGCCCCGAACAAGGCGCAGGAGATTTCCTCCTGTGTCCATGTTGAAAACGATAATAGGCATGTCCGACTCACGGCACAGCGTGAAAGCGGTCATGTCCATGACCTTCAAATCTTTTGAAATCACGTCATTTCCATGGATTTCGCTGTAGCGGACGGCCTGCGGGTCTTTCTCCGGGTCGACCGTGTAGACGCCATCGACGCGCGTCCCTTTAAGGATCACGTCAGCTGCAATTTCCAAGGCCCGGAGTGCGGCAGCTGAATCGGTAGTGAAGTATGGATTACCCGTACCAGCACCAAAAATGACAACGCGGCCTTTCTCCATATGCCGAACGGCCCTTCGACGAATGAACGGCTCTGCAATCTCATCCATGTGGAGGGCCGACTGAAGACGCGTATGCACGCCTTCCTGCTCCAAGGCGTCCTGCAAGGCCATGGCATTGATCATGGTTGCGAGCATACCCATATAGTCCGCATGGGAACGCGTCATACCCTTGGTGGCGTTGTTGACACCGCGGAAGATGTTGCCTCCGCCGATGACCAGAGCCAGCTCGATGCCTGCCTCGGTCGCTTCGCGAATTTCACGGGCATAGACGCGCAGGACATCTTCATCGATGCCAAACGCCTTGTCTCCCATGAGGGATTCACCGCTGAGTTTGAGCAGAATGCGTTTGAAGGTACGTCCGTTGGAGGCTGAATCGGTCAATGGTTCGGGGGTGGGAGATCGGGGCCGTGCAATCGGGACAAACTAACGCCGATCCTGCGGCAATTCAATGTTTCTGAAGGCATTGCTTACGCCTTGCCCTGCCTTCGAGAGAATTTGCCATTTCGAATCCGGAATTCGCCATTCAAGCTGCTGACCGTGCTGAATTTGATGTGTTGACGCACTCGCACAGGTCGACGAGGTACCGCCAATCGGCCATGTGTGATCAACGTGCAGCGTATAAAAAAGGCGGGGCTGCATACGCAGCCCCGCCTTTAAACCGTCCCATCGTTACGTCGTGAGCGGCTGGAAGTCACTCGTTCGCGGGTTACTCGCCGAGGGCGAATCGTACGAACGTTTTGACGCTGGCACCAGCTCCTTTGAGCATGTCACCTACTGTCATTGAGGAGTCCTTTACGAAGGGCTGCTCGAGCAGGACGTTGTCCTTGAAGTAGCGATCGAGTTTTCCAGTCGCGATACGATCCACGATCTGCTCGGGCTTGCCTTCTTCAATGGCTGCCTGACGGGCAATTTCCATTTCCTTCTCCTGAACGTCCTGCGGTACCTCGTCGCGGCTGGTGCCAACCGGATTCAGAGCAGCAACCTGCATGGCTACGTCACGACCAGCGGCAGCGAGATCACCGTCGCCGGATACATCTACCAAGACGCCGAGGCGAGCGCCCGGATGGATATAGGAGATCACCTGACCCCCTTCGCTGCTCATGACAGCGGTGCGGCGGACATCGATCTTTTCACCGATTTTACCGGTCATGTCCGTGAGCGCATCTTCGACGGTGCGGCCACTGGCCATGGCTACACCCAGGAAGGCATCGCGGTCGGCTGGCTTCTCAGCCAAGACGAGCGCAGCGAGTTCAGCGGCAAAGGCCTGGAAGTCCTCGTTGCGAGCCACGAAATCGGTCTCACAGTTCACTTCGACCAAAATGGCCGTAGCGCCGTCGTCGGTCGTTCCCGTTGCGACAACACCTTCTTTGGCATCACGGTCAGCACGCTTTGCGGCCACTTTCTGGCCCTTCGTACGAAGCAGGTCGATGGCTGCATCAAAGTCGCCGTTCGCTTCCTGGAGTGCTTTCTTGCAATCCATCATACCGACGCCGGTGGCTTCGCGCAGTTTCTTTACATCAGCTGCAGAAATAGACATCTCTCTTGTCTCTCTTTTATGGTTGTCAGCGGCATGGGAGTCCGCTGATCGAAGATTGTTACCATGACGAAATCCCGGGTAGTTGCCTCCAGGATCTTCGCCGAAGAACTACGCTTCTTCCGAAGCGTCCTTCTTCTCCTGAGCGCGCTTTTCTTTTTCTGCTTTCTGGGCAGCTTCAGCGATCTCGCGTGATTTCTTGCCTTCGGCTACCGCACCAGCGATAACAGAGGTGATCAGGTCGATCGACTTGAGCGCGTCGTCGTTGGCTGGAATCGGGAAATCGACGACATCCGGATCACAGTTCGTGTCCACGATGGCGATGATTGGAATGCCGAGTCGCTGGGCCTCCTTGACGGCAATGTGCTCGCGGTTGATGTCCACGATGAACAGCGCGCCGGGGACGCGGGCCATGTCCTTGATACCTGAAAGCGTTTTCTCGAGCTTCTCGCGTTCACGCGACTTCATGAGGCGCTCTTTTTTCTTAAGCACTTCCATGGTACCGTCTTCCTCCATCTTGGCCAGCTCTTCCATGCGACGGATAGAACGACGAATGGTCTGGAAGTTGGTCAGCGTACCACCAAGCCAACGCTCGACGACGTACGGCGAACCACATTCAGAGGCGTGCTTGCGGATGATTTCGCGAGCCTGCTTTTTCGTTCCAGTGAAGAGGATCCGCTTGCCACGACGCGTGAAAAGGGCTGCAGCTTCGGCAGCTTCGTCCAGATAGGACTGCGTGTGGTTCAGATTGATGATGTGGATCCCGTTGCGCTCCATGAAGATGTGGTTGCGCATTTTGGGGTTCCACCGGCTCGTCAAGTGGCCGAAGTGAGTGCCTGCTTTCAGCAGGTCTTCGATCGACGCGCGATGCGTCGACTGTTCTTTGCTTTCGCTCATTGTTTTGATCGGGTTGATCCGCTACATCCTTCACACACCCGCCGAAACCGGGACCGCAGTCCTGGTCACCCCGGTGGGTATCCAGATGTATGTGTGATGAAAAGACCGAACGGTGCATGAGCACCATCCGGTCGTAAAAAGTCGATTAACGCTTCGAGAACTGGAAACGCTTGCGAGCTTTTGGCTGACCGTACTTCTTACGCTCGACCATACGTGGGTCACGCGTCATGAAGCCGGCATCGCGAAGCGGTTTCTTCAGCTCGTCGTTGAAGGAGACCAGTGCGCGGGCAATACCGAGCCGTACGGCTTCGGCTTGACCCGTCATGCCACCACCACGTGCATTGACGACGACGTCGAACTGTCCTTCAGTCTCGGTGACCTTGAAAGGAGAGGTGACGGCCGTCTGGCGCCATACGGTCGGAAAGTATTCCGTGTAGTCACGCTTGTTGACCACAATCTTGCCGGAACCGTTCGGGCGCAGGTACACGCGGGCGACGGCATTCTTGCGTCGTCCTACTGCGTTGAACTGTGTGAGGGCTGTTGCCATATCAGAAAAATATTGCGGTTACTCGGGGGGAGAGATCAGAGCTCGAGAGCTTCCGGCTGCTGTGCACCGTGTGGATGTTCGCTTCCGGCGTACACCTTCAGCTTTCGGAACATCTCACGGCCGAGAACACCTTTCGGGAGCATGCCTTTGACGGCATTCTGGACCATGAAGATCGGCTTGCTGACGCGAACCTCTTTGGGTGTACGGACGCGTCCTCCACCCGGGTAGCCGGTGTGACGGAAGTACTCTTTGTCGGTCTCTTTCTGACCGGTGAATCGCACTTTGTCAGCGTTGATCACAATTACGAAATCACCACAATCGACGTGCGGGGTGAAGTTCGGTTTGTGCTTGCCGCGCAGAATGCTCGCAATGGGAGAAGCGAGACGACCGACAACCATGTTCTCGGCGTCGACTACATACCAGGCGCGCTCGATCTCGGCGGGCTTGGCGCTGACTGTTTTAAAGCTGTTGATGTCCATTGGGACTCGGGATCATTTTGAAGGCGAAAGTGCCTTCGGTTATCAATATCCGGCGTGATGGCAGCGTGCCATCGGTGGGGTGCCGGAAAAATGACGCAGACGCCTAAAATACGACGATTGCCCGCATGGGTCAATTGCGCCTGGGGTCAAAAGGCCTTCCCACACGTCTGAGCGGACTTTTTGTGTCCCACCCGGTCCCCAGAAGGGTCATCTGGGGCATTCTTCCATCAATCTTGAAAAACCTTCCCGTTGACTAGGCCAGGAATTGGCCGTCTGGTGCTGCCTGAATCTTAAAAGGGGTTGGCTGTTGAATATTCTCGAATCCGACCAGTAGCAGAGCTTTTTATCTGGGGAAAAGCTGAATTCTGGTCTCGAAATAATCGATATTAAGGATCGTGTTCGCGCGGCAAAAACAGGCCTGTGTTTGTCGCTAGCTACACGCTGTTTTTCGCATTTTCCCGCCCGAATCCGATGAGATACGCTACCGCCGTTTTTGCCCTCCTCTTTCTTTTCTCTGGTTCAGCCGAAGCGCAAAACCTTGGATTTGCCGTTCGAGCCGGCACGACAGGTATCGGTGGTGAGGTCGGCATCGGGTTGACCGGGAAGCTCAACATCCGTGGCCATTTCTCAACCTTTACCTACGGATATACTGAAACTACGACCGGAGAGGACCCCAACTTGACCGTTGATGCAGATGCAGGGATCGGGGCTTTGTCCGCTTTTCTCGATTTGCACCCGTTCGGCAACTCCTTTCGCCTGACGGCGGGCGCCGGTAAAAACAATTTTGATGTCAGCGCCACTGGACGTGCGCTGGACTCGGTGTGTTTTGGTGACGAGACCCAGAATGGTGGGTGTGATGGAAAACAGTTTTCTCCTGATAAGCTCGGTGTGCTCGAAGGCAATATCACGTATCCGTCATCCATTCATCCCTACATGGGGATTGGCTTCGGCAATCTGGGTAGTGGCGAATCGCTTGTGACGGTTCTTTTTGACTTGGGCGTCTTCTACACCGGCGCTCCGGAAATCGGCCTGGAAAACAATGGCCTGTTCCGGCCCACGACCGAGCCCGAAAATCTTCAGGCATTGAACGATGGGTTTGAGTCGTTCAAATGGTACCCGGTTCTGACGATCGGTATCGGCTTCCGCATCTGATTGGCTGCTTCTTCGGCCCACGACACTCCATCTCCGCGAACCTTTTGTTGTTATGACACGTCGCTTTTCGAACCCAACCCGGCTGATTGCCACGCTTTTCATCGCCCTCCTGGCCACGGCATGTGATTTTCAGGCTGCCGAGGACGCCTTCAATGAATTCCAGATCGTGATCGGTCTGGATCCGATCGAAAGCCCGGTGGCCGGGGTCGTTTACGATCTCAGCAGCGGCCAGCCTGTTGCTGCCACGCTGACGTTTGGTGGTGCAGGGGCTTCATCCCTGATTGACGCCTATTCCGATCCGCTGGGCTCCCAAGTGGACGTAGAAGGGGGAGCACTCACATTTGGTGTAGCCAATTCCGTGACGCCCTCGGCTTCATCACCCTTCGTGTTCACCGTGACCGCTGAGGCCTCAGGTTATTACACACAGACGCGCACGGTGACGGCCACCGAGGTCGGCGGAATTGATTTCGAGCTGCCCATGGTCCCCGAAGTTGACGCGAATGCTCGCATAGCTGGTACCTCCTCGGCGCAGGATGGGCGTGTGCAGGCAAACGAAAATGGAGCCGTGCAGCAGACCGTGACTATTCAAACACAGGTCAACGCGGAGGCTCAGGCCACCGCGATGGCTACGGTATCTGCCGGAACGATAGCACTTTCAACCACGGGACAACCCCTGACCGGACAACTCCAGACGCAGATACGTGCCTATGATCCCAGTCAGGGTTCGGTAAGCCTTCCCCAAGGAGCTTCCTTGAGTGGTAGCGGAACGAATCAGGCTGTGATCGGAGGTATCTACTTCCTGATGACAGATGGTAGCGGACAAGCGGCTGCGACGTTTACTGACGCGGGATCGGGAAAGAACGGTTTTGGAAAAAGCGGTGCTTGTGAGCAGGCCGGAGGCTTTCTGGAGCTGACCATCACCATTACCGATCCAGCTATTCTTGCAGCTGTTCAGGCCTTGGGTAGTGTTACTGCCGAGATTTGGGGCTATACGCCCGCCGATGCTGCCAATAATCAGATTGGCTCGACCCAATTGGCCGTTAATGGCGCAGCGGTGGAAGGCACGGTATGTGCCGGCGGAACGCTGGCAAACGTGGATCTGAACAACTTGGGTGACGTGGCACAGGGTGCCTTCTTCACGCTGGTCATGCCCCCGAGTGTCGGCACGTCTGCACCGCTTGACTTTTCGCTGACCATCAACAACCCTTCCACGGCATCCATTCCCGGGACGATCACCCTTGAGGGACCGGGTATGTATGCCAATCGTAGTCTTTCTTTACCGGGCAGCACAAAGACACGAACGTTGGCTCAGTGGCTGGGAGTGAGTGGCAATTATTTCATCGTCAACGGAGGCACCTACTCCATAACAATCCAGCCTGACGGTGGAGCCCCCGAGTCCACGTCCATTGCAGATCCCTCGTCCGGCGCGGCGACCATCAACCTGAGTGCTGCCGCCGCCACCATCACGTATACGGTCGAAGCGTCGTTCACGTGCCCTGTCGGGACCTCCTTCGATGTGGCTGTGGACGATACGAGTCTCGATGGCGTGAGCGTCTTCTATCGTCGTCTGCCTACCGGCGCACCAAAAGTCATTCCGAACGACGAGAACGTTGTCAAGGACACTGACCAGAGCACCTACATCCGTGTCGAGGCGCAGCTGTCGGGCATTCCCGGTTCTCAGTACGAGTTTACGGGCGTACTCGATAACAGCCAGGCTGTAGTCGAGACCACAGCACCGGCGCAGGCCAACTGGTCGATCACGCTCGACTCGGATGACGTGGGGATCAACTGCGGTAACTGATTTCTGAACGAGGCACTTTCGCCCACGCCCTTCAGGCGGTAAAGGCGCGGACCATCCGGTCCGCGCCTTTTTTTGTTTGTCCCGGGCGTCTGCTTGAAAGTTCTCCACATCAGACCCCGGGCGACGTTCGATTCCAGCCCCTTCCGTTTCTGTACATGAGCAGTCCACCTGCGGCCGTTCCCCACCATGTTACGCCGCGGATGGTCACCCTGAACCCGGCCCATTCCTGCTCATGTCATACAAAACAGACCTCTCAACACTTGAAACCCTTGCTGCGCGCCTACCGTTTTCTATCGATGAATCTCATCGGGTGAACGAGGCTTTTGTCGCCTACATGTGTCACGATCGCATCGAGGACAAGCGCCTCGTGGACTTATGGACGTATTGCTACGTTCGTCGCTACTTCCTGATCAAATTCATCCGTGAGGCTCGCTACCAGGCCAGTGAACTGGATCAGATCGTCGAGAAAGCATACCGGAAGGTGGAGCACGCGCGACCAGGTATCATCCATCACGATCGCTATGCGCAATGGGTGAGTGTGGTATGTCGCAACATGTATGTCAATTTCGTGGCCCGGCGCAGGGCTCTCGTCACTCTTCCACCAGAAGAAATTCCGGAGCTTGCACCAGAGGAACGTGATGCCGACGTGAATGCTGCTGCGTTGCACACCTCGCTCATCCACGCCATCGAATCCCTTCCACCATTCCTGCGATCTACCGCTCGCATGCGGTTTGTCGAAAATCTTTCGAACGAGGAAATCGCGCGGATCATTGGCAAACGCTCCGGTACGGTCCGGGCATATGTCCACAAGATCTGCAAACGATTCAGGGAGGATCGGCAGCTATGTGCCTGGGCCGATCGCGTTTATCGACGATGAGGTTACTCATCTCTTCTTTTCGGGTCTACCTACTACCATGATGCGAACGACCATATTGCCTCAATCCTCCAAGCGACCGCCGATGCGCCCACCCCGAGCTTATTCTTTCCTATTCCGCACGATTGAACGAGCGTTGGAAAGGGTGTCAGATCTATTCAATCTGCGTCCGTCCCTTCTTGACGAATCGCTGAGTGAAACACTGGCCCAAAGTCGTCGCTACATCGATCCTGATTCTGATCTCGCCCTGATGCCGCTTCGTGCTTCAATCCACGACGATCAGACGCGGGATAAGGATGTGCTAAAAACAGCTGAGGATCGTTTTCGACAGCGACTTGAACGGGATCCGGTTCGTCTTGAGGCATGGTTTTCAGCGCATGCTCATAGATTCGAATTGGAGTCCAAAACGGACGTTGTGGCGCACTTCGAGGTTGTCACAGGCCATTCCATCAGGGATTTTGACGTGGGACGGTTCGAAGACCATCCGACTCATCGCAACCACATCGGGCGAACCCATAGTCCAGATCGCGGACCGCTAAGGAGATCGCGGGAGAGCTCGCTTGTTCTGGCAACGGTCATGGCGGCGTGTTTACTCATCTTGGGATCCTACGAAAGCGATCCGCTTCGAGAATTGAGCGGGATGGCTGCTTCGTCTGAATCCATTCTTTTCGGAAGCCTGGGAGAACGCACTCGTGGTCATACCGATATGGACATGGCATATCGACGAGCTGAAGTTCTCCAGGCACTTGATCACATAAATGAAGCGCGAACCTCTATTCTTGGATTCCATACCGGGTATGACCCTTCCTTGCTGCAAGCAGCGGCGGTTCATTTGGAGAGAGCTCTCGCTGTGGGGCCTCCTCACGGGATCATCCCGTCGGATCTCGTGAGGCTTCACCAGGAGGTGCGCCGATTGCTGGAATAAGCCCAAAAGAGGGAGACTGCCGTCGAAAACCGTGTGACGGTGTCTTTAGGCGTACGTATTCAGCATCACCGGCATGATGAGCATCATCATCGTCTCGCCTTCTTTCTGGTTGGCTGGCGTGACAACACCGGCGCGGTTGGGCGATGAGAACTCAAAGAGCACGTCTTCAGCGTCGACGTTTGAAAGGACTTCCGTCAGATATGTAGCGTTGAAGCCAATGACGAGCGCATCGCCGTCGTAATCGCACGAAACCGTTTCGTTGGCTGCGCTGGCGCGCTCGAGGTCCTCTGCCGAAATCACCACCTTGTCGCTCTCGACCGAGAGGCGGATCTGGTTGGTCATCGTGGACGAATACAGGGCCACACGCTTGACCGCAGCCAACATGGTGTCCTTGTTGGCGGTCATCTTTTTGTCGTTATCGACTGGAATGACGGCCTGGTAGTTGGGGTAGGGCTCATCGATCAGACGGGCCAAGACGCGCGAAGCACCGAAATCAAACCCTGCATACCCACTGTCCACGGTCAGCGTGCACTCGTCGTCGGTGGCAACTTTTGCAGCCAGGGAAACAGCCTTTTCCGGGACTATGAAATCCATGTCCTCTTTAGCACCCAGGTTCTCCAGCTGCAGCTTGACCAGGCGATGCCCATCGGTCGCGACTGCCTTGGCGGACTCGCGATTGATCTGGAAGTAAATGCCCATCATGGCCGGACGCAGTGCGTCACGACTGACAGCGAAGCTCGTCTTGTTGATGGCACGCTTGAGTAGGGCACCATCGGTCTGCACAGAGACCGAATCACTCAACTCCGGCAGTGCAGGGTAATCGGCACCGTCGTGGCCCACCATCTTGTAGTGACCCTTGTCTGTGTCCAGGACCACATTGAAATCGGTGTCGGCCGAAAACCGGACCGGGACGTTCGGAAGGGCGCGAAGCGTATCAATCAATCTCTTGGCCGGGACGGCAACGCGTGAGGGGCCATCGACCTCTACAGCAACGTCGATTTTCTGGACGATGGAAATCTCCAGGTCGGTAGCGCTCAGGCGCAACGTGCCGCCATCCTCCTCGAAAAGGATACACTCCAGAATGGGAAGAGTGCTCTTGGTGGGGACAGCTCCGGATACAGTTTGGAGGGCCTTGAGAAGTTCAGCGCTCGAAGCGGCGAATTTCATGATGCTTACCGACGGTTTGAAGGATGCCCGAAGATACCAATACCACAGGAGAGATTGCTAACACCTTCAAGCAATTTAGCGGCTTCTCAGATCGATCTTGTTTGAGATCTCTTCGATGATTTCGGAAAACTTGGGATCGGTTTCCATCTGATTCTCCACGCTCATGTTGGCATGAATCACTGTTGAGTGGTCCCGTCCGCCGAAATGCAGGCCTATGGTCTTCAACGAATGTTGGGTCAAACGCTTACAGAAGTACATAGCGACCTGACGTGCCTGAACGACTTCGCGCTTGCGGGTTTTTGCGCGGACCAGGTCTTCTTCGATGCCGAAATACTCACAAACGAGTCGCTGAATCTGCTCGATGCTGAGCGTTACGCGCGTATCTGTAATCAGATCGCGTAGAACATCCTTGGCCAACGAGAGGTCTACCTCACGTTGGTGTAACGTTCCATGAGCCAAGAGACGGATCAATGCGCCTTCGAGCTCGCGGATATTGGATTTGATATTGTGCGCGACGAATTCGAAGATGTCATCAGAGATATCGATGCCGTCTTCCACTGCTTTCCGGCGCAGGATGGCCATGCGCGTTTCAAAGTCGGGCGGCTGCAAATCAGCGGAAAGCCCCCACTGGAATCGTGAGAGTAAGCGTTCCTCAATGCCTTTGATATCGCGCGGCGGTCTGTCGGCTGAGAGTACGATCTGCTTGCCGCTCTGGTGCAAGGCGTTGAAGATGTGGAAGAACTCCTCCTGTGTTTTCTCCTTGCCCGAGAAAAACTGGACGTCGTCGATTACCAGCAGGTCGATTTGACGATAAAAGAGGGAAAAGTCGCTCACCCTGTTGTTCTGGATGGCCTGGACGAACTCGTTGGTGAAACGCTCGCTCGAGACGTACAGAATTGTCGCATCTGGTCGATTGGCGTGCAGGTAGTTGCCAATTGCCTGGATGAGGTGGGTCTTACCCAGTCCCACTCCTCCATAGAGGAGGAAGGGATTGAAGCTCGTTCCTCCCGGCTGTTGTGAAATAGCCAGCGAAGCAGACCGCGCAAGGCGATTGCAGTCTCCCTCAATGAAACGGTCAAACGTGTAGTTGGGGTTCAGGTGACTTTCAACCTGGACCTTCTGGATACCTGGAATAACAAACGGATTTGAAATGCCCGTGTGCGCCGTTGATGGCTGTGATATTCCAAAGCTACCGGGCGGTGCCGGAGGGCGTCCAAAACCGGTGTTTGAGGTAGGGGTGTCTGCTGTTGTCCCGAGTGTACGCCCGGAAGCAGGCAGGGGTCGGGGCTCATTGGCTGGCTGGCGGGCAGGAAGCTTCATGACGGTGCCATCGAAGCCCGCCTCTTGATCGTCCTGTTCGATCACCACATCGTAAAAGAGGCGTCCTTCCGGTCCGAGTACATTGGTGATCGTTTTCCGTAGCAATCCGAAATAGTGTTCTTCCAGCCACTCGAAGTAGAACCGACTTGGAAGCTGGATGGTCAACTTGGAAATCGTTCCTTCTTCTTCCAGACGAAGCGGCTTCAGAGGCGAGAACCACGTTCGGAAGCTCTGGCGGCTAACGTTGTCCTTGATAATTTCAAGACAATCTTTCCAGACCGATTCGGCTGTCTTCGACATGAGAGAACGAGATGGGGAAAACTCGAGCGCACGGTGTGCGGCGGGATTTCAGAAGAAGGTCCAACGATCGCATTTTCTGCTGTCAGCGCCAAGGAGTCGCGGAGTGCGCCTCTCTTAGAACGTCCGGTTATAAACGCGTTCTTCACATTGGGCACACGCATGCGCGCATTTCGGCAAAAAACAAGTGGATCAGGCTATTCGCCTGATGCCGGCAGATTAGGGGAGGATCGGTTGGTGGGTAAACGCCTGGTAGTTAATGATTTACGCAATTAATCTAGTAATGGCGATGACGAATCAAAATCGCCGACTGTTCCAAATGAAGCTCAAAAAGACTCCTTTCAGGTAGCAGCCTGGAGAAATACACATGTTGTCAACATTTGGCCGGGATGCTTCAGAAGCCGGATTTCACCAAGATGAGAGGTCAAATCGGTCCAGATTCCATGCAATGCGGGGTTCTGATCCGACAGGTGGGAAGACCATCTATCACTTCCGAAACGGTGGGGTTCGATGGTAATCATCGACCCCCCAAGATTCAAGCAAACGATGGGGGATTTCACACAACCGACCCTGAGCTGCCAGCCTCTTTCAGGCATTGCAGAGCAGGGTTGAGAAAAGCCCGCCTTCACACGCTTTTCGGCAAGGATCACCCCCTGAAATCATTGCGCGGTGCGGGAAGCTGTCCGTATCTTAGCAAGTCTGTATCCGAATCTCCATCGGCACAGATCCTGACGTCTGACTGATGCCATCACACGGACGCCGACATGATCTCACTTGACATCCGATCCCTTAAGGAGGGTTTCCAGATCCTGGAATTCTCCCCAACCACCGAAGACCTCCGGGTTGAAAACCCTGACGGTGCGGAAGGGAAAGGAAGCGCGCAGCCCACGTTTCGGGAAGCATATGTTGAGGTCCAGGTAACCGTGGACGGCGAACAATTTGTCGTTCGTGTTTTCGCGCGTGCCGTCGCAGAGTTGATTTGCGATCGAACGCTCGAGCCTTTCGACAGGGCGATCCGGGGGAAGTTCACGGTATGCTTCATGCCGGAGTCGATGATGGACAAAGATGCAGAGAACGATGCCGTGTTGCCCTTACCCAAGGACAGCAACGAAATCGATCTTACTGACATAGTGAGGGATACACTCATGCTGGCCGTGCCTGTTCGAAAGATCGCACCCGGCGCCGAGGAGTTGGACCTTCCCACCACGTTCGGGGAAGCTTCTGAGGAGGATATTGATCCTCGTTGGAAGGGCCTGGAACAACTTCGGTCCACCTCGGAAGAGTCTCCCGAGTAACCCAACCACGAGTTCCTACTCGCATTCGTAACAGGTAGCATCATGGCTAACCCGAGACGTAAACATTCAAAAGCTCGCACGCGTCAGCGCCGCTCGGTCTATTACAACCGTCTGAGCGCGCCCACCACGATGGAATGCCCAAATTGCGGTGAAACGAAACTGATGCACCGCGCATGTCCTACGTGCGGCCATTACCGTGGTCGTGCCGTCGTAGACCGCGAGAACGCAGGCTGATTCAGTCTCGGGAAGCGTCGTACACCAGGCTGATCCTCCTGTGTGTCGACTTCCGGTCGTTCAGCCCTCGCATGACCGACTCTCTGGGCTTCCCATCGTATCTTTGATCCCTCAGGTCTTTCGGCCTGGACGATCATTCCCGCGAACGCAGTCTCACCAGTGCTCATGCCTACCCGAATTGCAGTTGATGCCATGGGGGGCGACCACGCCCCTAAGGTCGTCGTCGAGGGGGCAGCAATGTCGCTGGCTGCCGCTGAACGTGATCTGGCGCTGCTGCTGACCGGTCCACAGGAGCTAATTACACCACTCCTCGAAGAGCTCTCCGAAGCAGAGCGTGCGCGCATCACGGTCATCGATGCCCCCGACGTGATTGGGATGGACGAGTCTCCTGCCACCGCCATCAAGACCAAAACGGCCTCTTCGATCCATGTCGGCATGGGTCTTTGCAAAGCCGGTAAGGCGGATGGATTCGTTTCTGCTGGGAATACAGGCGCCGTGATGGCGGGTGGTCTGTTCATTCTAGGCCGACTTCCTGGCATCGCTCGTCCGAGTGTTATTGGATATTTCCCGACGCTCAAAGGCACCTGCATCCTTCTCGATGTTGGGACGAACGTCGATTGCAAAGCCGAGCATCTCGTGCAGTTCGCCCGTATGGGAGCGATCTATGCCCGAGAAGTCCTGGGTGCTGACAACGCATCGGTCGGTTTGCTCAATGTCGGAGAAGAACCTGGCAAGGGAGACGAACTGGCCAAAGCAGCACATGCAGCGCTAAGCCAAGCTGATGGTCTCAATTTCATAGGCAATATTGAAGGGCGCGACGTCATGGCCCATGCAGCCGACGTCGTAGTCTGTGATGGATTCACGGGCAACGTCTTACTCAAATTCGGCGAAAGCGTAGCGGGAATATTGCCAAAGATGATCGGGGCTGAGATGATGCGTCTTCAGATGCCACCCGAGGAGCAAGCCATTGTTGGCAAGGCCCTTCAAGGTGTACGGGCGCGCTTCGACTACAAGGAGTTCGGAGGTATGCCGCTTCTAGGCATCGATGGAACGGTGCTGATTGGGCACGGCGGTTCTGATGCCACTGCTGTCAAGAACATGATTCTGGCGGCAGATACAATGATTTCCCACAAGGTCACTGAACGCATTGCAGCGTCCGTGCAGCCTTGATTCGATTTTTGCCAGGTGCCGTTGGCTCCCCTAAGCCGGGGCCTTCGTAGCTCTGCAACATAACACGTGGCCCAGAACCACAAGACAAACCCACTTCCATGGAACAACGTCGCGCTGCCATCACTGCTATCGGGCATTTTTTGCCCGAAGAGCGGCTGACGAATGCAGATCTTGAAAAGCTCGTCGACACGTCCGACGAATGGATTCGGACGCGAACCGGGATCCGTGAGCGCCGAATTCTTCGCGATCCCGACAAGGCTACTTCCTACATGGCCTCCAAAGCCGCCAAGGAGCTTCTCCAGAAGCGAAACCTGGATCCGAGCGAGATCGACTTGGTGATCGTTGCCACGGTTACTCCGGACATGTTCTTTCCGGCGACGGCGTGTATCGTGGCTGCTGAAATCGGTGCTGTAAATGCTTGGGCCTACGACATTTCCGCCGCATGCTCTGGATTCCTGTTTGCCCTCTCGACCGGGACTCGATTCATTGAGTCGGGTAAGCACGAGAAAGTGCTTGTCATTGGCGCAGACAAGATGAGTACGATCGTCGATTATTCCGATCGCACCACGTGCGTCTTGTTCGGAGATGGTGCGGCGTGTGCCTTGCTTGAACCGGACAGCAGTGGCCACGGCATCATGGACTCCATCGAGCATTCTGATGGAAGTCAGTGGTCATCTCTCTGCATGTTGGGGGGTGGTAGCCTGAATCCGTCATCTCCCGTTACGTTGGAGAAGAAATGGCACTATCTCCATCAGGAAGGTCAACCTGTGTTCAAGGCAGCTGTGAAAGGCATGGCCGATGTTGCTGCGGATCTGGTGGAACGCAACGGATTGACGGGAGACGATATTCGATACTTGGTCCCTCACCAGGCCAACCTGCGCATCATTGATGCCACGGCTCGTCGAATGGGGATCACCATGGAGAAGGTCATGCTCAATATCGAACGCTACGGCAATACCACGGCTGCGACCATTCCGCTATGCCTCGCTGATTGGGAGTCAGAGTTGCGCCGGGGCGATAATATCGTGCTGGCTGCTTTTGGGGGTGGTTTCACGTGGGGGGCCTCCTGGCTGAGGTGGGCCTATGATGGCACGTCTGCCGCATAATTGCCACCTGTAGGTCGACGCAGTCCAGCGTCCTGAGCAGGGCTATCGACACACTTGGTGGGTCGTTGGCTTAATCGAACCGAGATTGACATCATCATGATCGCATTCCTGTTTCCTGGTCAGGGGTCCCAGTTCGTCGGTATGGCGAAAGACCTCTATGAAGAGAACGATGCAGCACGCAGCGTGCTAGAGCGCGCCAATACGGTGCTGGACTTGGACCTGACGTCCATCATGTTTGGATCTGGCGACGCGTCACAAGCCGAAGCTGACAAGATGCGGTTGACGCAGACGCAGAACACGCAACCGGCCTTGTTCGTGCACTCGATGGCCGTGATGTCTGCTCTCCCATCCATTGCGTCTATGCCGGCCATGGTAGCCGGACACAGTTTGGGAGAATACAGCGCCCTGGCGGCAGCCGGAGCGATTTCCTTTGAAGAAGGACTGCGCATTGTTCGATTGCGTGGGGAACTGATGGCCAAAGCAGGGGATATTCGCCCGGGTACCATGGCAGCCATTCTGGGCATGGACGATGCTGATGTGGAAGCCGTATGCGAAGAAGCCAGCGGTGAGTCGATCGTGCAACCGGCCAACTTCAACTCGCCTGGCCAGATTGTGATTTCTGGTGATGTTGAGGCTATAGATCGTGCCGTAGCGCTTGCTCAGGAACGTGGCGCTCGCCGAGCCCTCAAACTCCCTGTGTCCGGCGCATTTCACTCTCCGCTTATGGATTTCGCGCGGGAAGGGCTGGCCGAAGGCCTCGCCGAACTGGATATTCGAACCCCTTCTTGTCCCGTCTACCTGAATGTCACCGCAGCGCCGACCACCGACCCGGCCGTCATCCGCCAGCGACTTGTTGAGCAACTGACCTCTCCGGTTCGCTGGGCGCAGGGCCTTGGCACCATGCATGCGGACGGAGCGACCAGCTTTGTGGAAGTCGGTGCAGGCAAAGTCCTGTCGGGACTGGTCAAGCGCACGCTTGGGCGCGACGTAGCAACCGCATCCTTTTCGAACGCAGCCGACATTGCCGCCCTCTGACCCGTATTCTGAAGATCCATTCTAACTCCCTTGCCATGAGCAATCGATTTGCAGACAAAAATGTCCTCGTTACCGGAGGTACCCGTGGTATTGGCCGCGCCATCGTGGAACGCTTCGCCGCAGAAGGGGCGAAGGTTGCTTTCACTTATCGTAGTTCGTCCGACGAAGCGAATGCACTGGTAGCAGAACTGACCCAGGCTGGTCACACTGCCAAGGCCTTCCAGGCCGATGCTGCCGACTATACTGCTGCGGAAGCAGCCGTGAATGAAGTGATTGCGGACTGGGGGTCGATGGATGTCATCGTCAACAATGCAGGCGTGACGCGTGACAATCTTATGCTGCGCATGAGCGAAGAAGACTTTGACGCGGTCGTGGGTACCAACCTCAAGAGCGTTTTCAACTACTCCAAGGCCGCCTATCGTCAGATGATGCGCCAGCGTGGAGGACGTATTGTAAACCTCTCATCAGTTGTTGGCGTCATGGGTAATCCAGGACAAACCAACTACGCCGCTTCCAAGGCAGGTATCATCGGATTCTCGAAAAGCCTTGCCAAGGAGCTGGGAGCCCGTGGCGTTACCGTCAACGTAGTGGCACCGGGGTATGTAGAGACCGATATGACCAGTAGCCTTTCAGAGGCTGCTCGCGAAGCGATGCTTGGCTCTGTCCCCGCAGGACGTCCTGCATCTCCTGCAGATATTGCAGCCGCCGTGCTGTTCCTCGCCTCCGACGAGGCCTCGTATATTACTGGCCACGTGCTGCACGTGGATGGCGGACTGGCCATGTAGGCCCCGCAACCGAACCTGATCAACCTACCCTGTATGTCTGAAGGCCCCAAACGGAGCTACATCACCGGAATCGACCTTACCTCTCGTGCGCAAGCTGAGCGTGCCGAGGCCCGGACGACCAAATCGTTTACTGAGCCGGAGCCCTCGCTCCCGCCCGCGACGGTAGAAGCCCTCCCAGATAGTTTGCGCGAAGCCGTGCAATCGATCGGATGGTCCAAGCTGATGCCGGTCCAGGAGAAAGCCGTCCCTTATTTGCTGGACGGGCGCGACATGATCGTGCAGTCTCGCACGGGTTCGGGCAAGACAGGCGGATTTCTGCTGCCGTTATTCAATCTGCTGGATGAAGACCTGAAGGCTGCACAAGCTTTGGTCCTTTCCCCGACCCGTGAACTGGCCCGTCAGATCCACGAGGAGTTTGACAAGCTGCGGGGCAATCACCCCTTTACGAGTGTCTTGATTTATGGTGGTGTTAAATACGAGCCCCAGATCAAGGCGCTGAAGAACGGTGCGCAGGTGATCATCGGAACGCCTGGACGCATCCTGGATCACATCCAGCAAGGCCGCTTGGTGCTGGATGACCTGAAGATGCTGGTTTTCGACGAGGCGGACGAGATGCTGTCGATGGGATTTTACCCGGACATGCTCAAGCTCGAGCGGTATCTACCGTCGAGTCGCCAGTCGTGCATGTTCAGTGCAACCATGCCGAAGCGGGTTCGCTACCTCTCGAAGAAATTCCTGAATGACCCTGGATTTCTGTCGCTGAGCAGTGGAAATGTCAGTGTCGATGCCATCGAGCATCGCTACTATCGGGTCGATCGGATGGCCAAGGATCGCATCCTGGTGCGCCTGATCGAAATGGAGAATCCGGATTCGGCCATCATCTTCGCCAATACGAAGCGGGACGTGGAGTATCTGGGGCAATTCCTCCAGAACTACGGCTACGATGCGGACAGCATCTCAGGAGATCTGTCGCAGCGGGCCCGCGAGAAGGTGATGAAGAAGATCCGCGATGGTCGTCTTCGTTTTCTGGTGGCTACTGACGTGGCGGCCCGAGGAATCGACATCACCGACCTCAGTCACGTCATCCAATACGATCTGCCGCAGGACCCGGAGTATTACGTGCACCGCGCCGGTCGTACCGCCCGTGCTGGCAAGACCGGAACGGCCATCACCCTCATCACCATCGAGGAGCAGCGTAATCTGCTGGCCCTCGGACAGCGCTATGCGATTCCCATGAGCCAACACGACGTTCCCGACGAGAAAGATGTTGAACAGCGCGTGACGGAGCGCCTGACGGTTGTCCTGGAATCGAACTTCCGCGACAAGTCGAACATGGAGAAGGAGCGCCTTCAGCGTTTCAAGCCGCTCGTGGATGCCCTTTCGGCAGAAGAGCCTGAGCTGCTGGCCATGCTGCTCGACGACCTGTATCACGAGACGCTTCACAAGGTGACCGAAGTCGAACACGATGGGGCGCCGTCCGAAGACGATCATCATCACAACGATGATGGGGGTGGCAGCCACGGTCAAAACCGCAGCGGTGAGCACAAAGGTCGAGGTCGGGGACGCAACCACAACCGTCGTAGGTGATTGTCCTGTCGGAATGAGTGCGGGTGGTTGCTACATTGCAGTCTCCATGTCAATTTCCAGGACGTATGAACCGCTCTTTTCTGGGAGCCCTACTGGGCTCATGCCTCGTTTTTTCTCTGTTTGCCGTACCGACGGTTTCTGCCCAGCTATCAACGGCAGATGACGTTACCGAGTCGGATTACCGGATATATCACAGCGACGGCACGCCTGCCACGATGGATGATGTGCGCGCAGCGCTGAAGCAGGTAGACGTGGTCTTTGTTGGCGAATTGCACAACGACCCGGTTTCCCATTTTATCGAAGAACGCGTTCTCGAAGGATGGTTTGAGGCCCACGGTCACGCTGCTACCCTCAGTCTGGAGATGTTTGCACGAGATGTGCAGTACATCGTCGATGAATACCTGACCGGTTTGATTTCGGATAGTCACTTCCAGCAGTCCAGCAGCCCATGGTCCAACTATGAAACGGACTATCGTCCGCTGGTGGAATTTGCCAAGGACAACGGTCTGTCTGTAATCGCCGCGAATGCACCGCGTCGGTATGCGAATATGGTCTCGCGTACGGGCCGAATGGCGTTGGAGTCGCTTTCGGATCAGGCGCGCTCCTATCTCGCTCCATTGCCGTACGCCGTGGCATC
>CALIKL010000011.1 GCA_938018055.1 uncultured bacterium | reverse complement strand
TTACATCCTCGGTATTTATGCAGCCCTCGGATGCGCCTGGATTCTTGGACAGCTCGCCTTCATGTAGGCCAGATCAAGCATCCAGTCCAGCAGCCAGGGCCTCCGTTTGATCCACCATGTCGCCAATCGCCCGTACACCGCCTGCCCAGAAGGCCGGGTCCCGAAGATCCACTCCCAACTGAGCAACCAGCGTGTGCGGCCAATCCTTGCCCCCACTCCGCAGGAGTTCAATGTACTGTTGGGCAAAGCCAGCACCCGCCTCCTGGTACTTCTGGTAGAGCGCCAGCACGAGCAGCTCGCCGAAGGCATAGGCATAGACGTAGCCCGGCGTGTGCAGGAAGTGCGGGATGTAGCTCCACCAAACGGAATAGTTGTCGCTCAACGAGACGGAGTCCCCGAACATGGGCTTCTGTGTCTCCATCCAGGCGGCGCTGAAGGCCTCGGCTGACAGCTCTCCGGAAGCACGGCGCTCCGTGTGGATACGATCCTCGAAGCGGTTCATGGATACCTGGCGAAACACCGTTGCAATGGTATCGTCGATTTTGCCCATCAACATGGCCAATCGGTTTTTCGGATCGGTCTCCGCCTTCATCAGGCGCTGAAAGACCAGCATTTCACCGAATACCGAGGCCGTTTCAGCTGTGGTCAGGGGGGTATCCGCATGGAAAATGCCCTGCTCGCGAGAGAGGTACTGATGCACGCCGTGACCCAACTCGTGCGCCAGGGTTTGAACGTCACGAATCTTGCCCGTGTAGTTCATCAGGATGTACGGATGAGCTGAGGGAACACATCCGTGACTGAACGCACCGCCACGTTTGGCCTTGCCAAGCGCAGCATCGATCCAGTTCTCCTCAAAGAAACGCTCCGTGATGGCACCCATTTCCGGATGGAATTCGGTGTAAGAGGACAGGACCATTTCTCGGGCGGTCTTCCACTCGATATGCCGATCGGCCTCACCAATGGGAGCGTATCGATCATATTCGGTCATCGTGTCGATGCCGAGCAGTTGTTTCTTGATCGAGTAAAAACGCTGAACATGCGGATATCCATGCTGTACAGCGCCTATCAGAGCTTCCACATCCTCGTTGGCCACCTCGTTGGACATGTTGCGCGCCGAAATCCAGGATGGATACCCGCGCAAACGATCATCCAGCGCCTTATCGGCAAGGATCGTATTGAAGATGAATGTGAGCGTGCGCAGGTTGCCCCGCAGTCCTTCTGTAAAGGCGGAAGCAGCCTCCTTCCTCGTTGTGCGATCCTTGTCATGCAGTCGAGCGAGTACCTGCTGCTGTGTCAGCGCGGACTCTGCTACCATGAACCGCATGTCGGAAATAGATTCATCGAACAGACGATTCCAGGCGGATCGGCCAGTATTCGACTTCTCTATGAGAATCTTCTCCTCTGGTTCGGAGAGCAAATACGGCTTCTGAAGACGCGCTACTTCGAGATAATGCCGGCAAAACGATAGACGCTCGTCGTCCAGCAGTTCATCCGCATGTTGGTCGGATACCCTAGTCCACTCCAAATCGAAGAACAACAACGTTGTAGAGATACCCGTGTAGGCCTCACGCACTTTCTGAAGAAGGGCTCCACGCTCGGCATCAGCGGTATCCGTTGACCACGCCAAGTAGGCGTAGGTGTATGCTTTCCCGACACGGTCTTGCAATGCCCCCAATGCGCCCATGGCGTGCGACAAACCTTCAGCATCCAACCCTGCTACCTGATCCCGATAGGCTTCGGAAAACGCTTCGGCTTCGTCTGAGGCTTTCTTCAAGTCCGCGTCCAGGGCAGCCACATCCGGATACAGCTGGGTAAGGTCCCACATTACCCCTTCAGCTCCCGTTTCCGCGCCTGCGCCATCATTATCCACGGCAGCCCACGAGAGATTGGGATTGATTTCGTAATCAAAGAGATGGGTCATCGAGTTGTAATTGCGATAAGACGTCGAGAGAAGAAACGTGTAACGCCCGCACTTACTCGCGCACTGCGTAATGGGTTCGCCTCCACTTCATTCACCGCACGTTTTTTTATGGTCGGTTGCTACATGGTTTGGAACTGCCCGGTCAGTCTCGTGTGAGAGCCTGTACTTTACTCTTGTATTCCCTTCTCTGAACAGCCGCCATGGCACCCCTGAACACGCCCAATACGTCGAAGAAAAGCACCAGGCGTGGCCTGCTTTCCGGCTTGTTTGCCATCGCACTATTGTTAGCCGGATGCAGCAGCGAACCAGATGCGCCGCTCTTTGCCAACGTCCCGGAAATGGGGCATATGCCCACCGTAGACATGCTGCCGCCCATTGATCACGAGCGACTGAATGGCGAGCGCTTGACCGTGGCTAACTTCGAGGGCAAAGTATCCGTTGTCAACTTCTGGGCAACCTGGTGTGGCCCGTGCATCGTTGAAATCCCCGAGTTCGTCGCGCTGCAGGAGGAATGGAAAGATCGCCCCTTTCAGTTCATCGGCGTGTCCATGGATGAAGAGGGCTTCGACATTGTCCGACCGTTCGTGCAAGACTTCATGATGCAGTACCCGCAGATCATGGATCCCCGTGGCGAGCTGGGCGAAGCATTCGGAGGTGTATATGCCCTTCCAGTCACGTTTGTCGTCGACGCAGATGGCTCGGTTCTGGCTGGACATGCAGGACTTTTTCCCCTGCTCGACTACAAGCCGGATCTGGACCGGCTGGTTGCGCGCCTGGAAAACTCGTAGGCCTCAGCCTGCTTCCACAAGCACTTCTTTAGGGCGATACACTGCCACCGTCATCCGATCTTCGTCAAACGTTTTCTGTGCAGCTGTCATGATCTGAGCCGGCGTAACAGCTCGAGCGGCATCCAGGAATCGGGTCAGCAACTTCCAGTCCCCGGCTGCAATCGCTTCATTGAGCTGTGAAGCCATCGAGAATGATCCGTCGCGTACGTACAGGGTCTCAGCCTCCAGCTTCGCCAGAGCGCGTTCCAGCTCATCAGATGTGGCTTCAGATGCCCTGATACGTTCCAGTTCTTCTGCAATGATCGTTTCCACTTCTTCCAGGTCCGCTGTTGGGGTCAACATGGCCATGACCGTGAACAGTCCTGGATCCTTGAAGGAGGAGGCACTCGAGGACACCGCGGTTGCCATGCCTCCGTCTACCAGGCGACGATACAGCCTGCTCGATCGGCCACTCCCCAACAGCATTCCCGCCATGTGTAGCGGAATCACCGATTCGTCTGTGGCAGCAGGAGACTTGAAACCCATGATCACGGCAGGCATGCCTCCTTGCATGCGGATGGTAGTGCGGCGCTCTCCGATTTGCTCTGGCTCCAGAATGCCTGCCTCAGGTGCTACCTCACCCCGTGGGATGGGCCCAAATTGTTTTGTTATGGAGGCCATCACGGTGTCGGGGTCGAACCCTCCGATGACAGACAGCGTGGCATTGTTAGGCCAGTAAAAGCGATCGTAAAAGCTTCGCAGGCCCTTCACCGTGATATTTTCGATATCCTGACGCCATCCGATCGTAGGGTGGTGATACGTATGCGCCTCGAACGCGGTAGACCACAGCGCGTGGTAGAGCTTTCGGATGGGTTGATTCTCACCACGGTCAAATTCATTCAGGATGACCGTTCGTTCAGACTCCACTTCCTCGGGGTCCAGCGCCAGATTGCGCATCCGGTCTGCCTCGATCTCCAACGCCAAATCCAAATGCCCTTCAGGTAGCAATTCGTAGTAATTGGTTCGGTCATTCCAGGTCGTTGCATTTACGCGAGCACCCTGCGCCTGAAGCACGTTGAAAATGGTCTTGCCGCTTTTCTTGGAAAAGCGCTCTGTCCCCTTGAACATCATGTGCTCAAGGAAGTGCGTCGCACCAGTTTCGCCCTGCCGTTCGTGCCGACTACCAACTCGATAGGTAATCATCACGGTCGCCACTCGTGCTTCACCCTGAGGGCAAAGCAACACCTGCAATCCGTTGCTATCCATTTCATAGCAGTCTATACCGCCGTCGCTCTCAATCAAGGAAAATCCTGGAAAGGAGCGCGCCCCGGTATTGAATATCCTGGTTGTGTCTGCCATCAGTGAGCCTCCAGCCAGTTTGCGCCGGTACCGGTAGTTACTTCGACAGGAATAGCCAAAGGCAAGGCTTCTGCCATTTCGCGAATCACCATGTCTGTCACCCGCTCGACCTCTTCCAGCGGTACTTCAAAAACGAGTTCGTCGTGTACTTGAAGGAGCATGCGAGTCTGAAAATCGTCGCCCTGCAAGATGCGATCAATCGCAATCATCGCCCGCTTGATCATGTCTGCCTGCGTACCCTGTATAGGCATATTCACGGCAACACGCTCCGCCGCAGAGCGCACATTGTGATTGCGCGCATGGATGTCTGGCAGGTAGCGACGGCGCCCCAACATGGTCTCGGCGTAGCCCATTTCGCGAGCCTTTTCAACCTGTTCGACAAGAAAGGACGCCACAGCCGGGAAGCTGCGATTGTAGGTATCAATCAGTTCTTGCGCTTCGGAGACACCACAGCGGAGACGATTCGATAATCCATAAGACGATATGCCATAGGGAATGCCGTAGTTGACTTCCTTTGCCTTACTGCGCTGCTCACGCGTGACTTCGGATGGATCCACGCTGAATACGCGAGCAGCGGTCGAGGTATGAATGTCTTCCCCATCACGGTAAGCCTGTTGCATGGCTTCATCACCGGCCAACGACGCCAAGATGCGCAGCTCGATTTGTGCATAGTCAGCTGACAGCAATACGTGCCCTTTCGGCGCAACGAATGCGCGACGTATTTCACGCCCGCGGGCTGTTCGAATGGGGATATTTTGAAGGTTCGGATTAGAGCTCGACAGTCGACCTGTGGCAGCCGTCGTCTGAGAATAGGAAGTATGGATGCGACGCGTTTCAGGATGAACAAGACCACTCAGCGCGTCGATATAGGTTGATTTGAGCTTTGCCAGCTCCCGCCAGTCCAGAATCATGCCCGGCAATTCATGCTCAGAAGCCAATTCGGACAACACACTCTCTTTGGTGGAAGGCTTACCGGTAGATGTCTTGGCAACCACACGCAATCCAAGCTTTTCAAACAGGATGACACCTATTTGAGCCGGCGAACCGATGTTGAACTCCTCCCCGGCTACGCCATAGATCTGCTCTTCCAGCTGTGCCAGATCTTCCGTGGTACGTTCGGATAAGTCCATCAACACAGATTCATCCAATTCGATGCCTTGCAACTCCATGCGGGCCAGAACAGGCACGAGTGGCAACTCCAGATCATGGGCCAATGCCTCGACACCCGACTGGCCCAGACGAGGACGGAGCACCTCGGAGAGCTGCAGTGTGATGTCGGCATCCTCACAAGCGTAAGGCGCGGTATCCGCAGGTGGCACATCACGCATTGAAATGGCATCCTTGCCTTTTCCAATCAGCGTTGAAATGGGAATGGTCTGATAACTCAGCTCGCGACGCGCCAATGCGTCGAGACCGTGTGGCTCTTCTGGAGTAATCAAATAATGAGCCACCATGGTGTCGAAAAATGGCCCAGCCACCTGAACCCCATGGCGTGCAAGCACCAACCAATCGTACTTCACGTTTTGCCCGACCTTTTCAACGTCGGCTTCCAGTAACGGGCGAATTACATCGAGTACGTCATCCGTACTAGCCCCGTCGGGCAGAGGAGTCGGAATGTAGACCGCCTTGTTCGTCTCGACCGCCAATGCAATCCCAACCAGAGAGGCGATCATGGGATCGGTAGAGGTGGTCTCTGTATCGAATGACAGTGGAAAGCACCCAGACATCGATGCGACCGTCTCGCGCACCTCTTCCATACTCGTGATCAACCTGTAATCGGATCGGTCGGCGTCCAAACTGCGCAGTCCTCCGTCATCAAAGAGTCCCCCCTGCTCACCAGGCTCCTCCTGTTCCTCCGTGGCCGCAGCGGTGTTCGCCTTCTTTGGCGAGAGGATGCGACTGACGCGCTCGTAGAGCCGGTTGAATTCCAGATTGTCGAACAGCTTGCGGATCTGCTGCAGATCGGGTGCCTTGCACAGAAAATCATCCCACCCAAGATTCAGTGGGACATCGGTCTTGATGGTCACCAGCTTTTTGGAAAGGATGGCCATGTCGGCCTCATTCTGCATGCCCTCGCGCGCTCGCTTCCCCTTCAGGTCGTCGGCGTGCTCGATCAACTTCTCGACAGAACCATATTCAGCGATCAGTTTCATCGCTGTCTTTTCGCCGATTCCCGTCACGCCGGGCACATTGTCGGCCGAGTCACCCATCAAAGCCAGGATGTCAATGAACTGGATGGGCTCCACCCCATACTTCTCTCGGAACGAGTCTTCTGTGATGGGATCGAAAGATTCGCCGCGGTATGCTGGTCTAAATTGCGTGATATGCGGCTCAACCAGCTGCATGAAGTCCTTGTCGGGCGACACGATGACCGCATCAACGCCTTCACCGGCCACCTGCTTAGCCAGGGTTCCAATGACGTCATCTGCTTCGACACCCTCCACCTCAACAACCGGAATATCCATGGCCTCGACCACCTGCTTGATGAACGGCAAGTTTGCGAGCAGTTCCTCTGGGGGTGGATCGCGATGCGCTTTATACTCGTCGTACATCTCATCGCGAAAGGTGCCTCCCTCTCCCATCACATCGAATACCACAGCCATGTGATCGATACGATGATCCTCAATAAGTTTGATCAATGCCGATGTGAACCCGTAAGTCGCACTCGTGTTGAAACCCTTCGAGTTGATCAGCGGCCGGCTGATGAAAATGAAATGGGCGCGGTATGCGAGCGCCATCGCATCCAGGAGATACAGGGTCTTCTTCTTGGCGTCGCCAGCAACTTCAGACATCTTGGAAATGGTGTGACTTCGGCTTCGGAGTGATCGGTCAGATGGAACACTGAACGAGCTGGACCTTACACGGTTCGCGGGACAGGCGCTGCGCGTTGTCCTTTCGGAGAATCACCTCCTGCGCATCAGCGTACGGACTCCGTTCAATCTCACGTTTGGCCTTCCTCATGTCCTTTTCCCCGACATCCGTACTCGTCACCGGCGGCGCAGGGTTCATAGGCTCCAATTACCTGCTGCATGTCGTCCAATCCTATCCAGAGACCACATTCGTCAATCTGGATGCGTTGACGTACGCCGGAAACCTGGCCAACCTGAAGGCCATCGAAAACGCGCCAAACTATACTTTTGTGCACGGCAGCGTCACCGATGCACAGCTTCTTTCCCGGCTATTCGACACACACGGTTTCGATGCTGTCGTTCATTTTGCCGCGGAATCCCATGTTGATCGCAGCATTTTGGATCCTACGGCTTTCGTCTCAACCAATGTGCACGGTACCCTGGTTCTACTGCAAGCAGCCCTCGCTGCCTGGAAAAATGCCGATCGCCCCTGTCGATTCCATCATATTTCGACGGATGAAGTTTTCGGCTCGCTCGGTTTGGACGGCCATTTCACGGCGCAGACCCCGTACGCCCCTCGCTCACCCTACGCCGCGTCGAAAGCAGCAGCTGATCATCTTGTGCGTGCATTCGGGACGACCTATGGACTGCCTTGGGTCATGACGAACACCTCCAATAATTACGGCCCCTTTCAATTTCCGGAAAAGCTGATTCCCCTTGTGATTCGCAATGCCGTCGTCGGAGACCCCATTCCCGTCTATGGTCGTGGAGAAAACGTCCGCGATTGGCTGTTTGTGGAAGATCACGTAAGAGCGCTGGACCTCGTTCTTCGGCGTGCAGAAGACCATTCAACGTGGCTAATCGGTGGCGATCAGGAAATCAGCAATCTGGAATTGGTCGAAATGCTCCTCGACGCGGTGGACCAAGCTACAGGCAAGCCGATTGGCACGCGTCGGTCGCTCATTCAGTTTGTAACCGATCGGCCCGGTCATGACTTCCGGTACGCGCTCGACAGTTCGCCGGTCCAAGAAGAACTCGGATGGAGTCCCAACCACGACCTGGCGTCCGGGCTTTCTCGAACGGTTGCTTGGTATCTTGAGAACGCAGCCTGGATGAATGCCATTCTGGACGGAGGGTACCGGGACTACTACGATTTGCAGTATGGTTCTCGCGGAATGAACTAGGCGGTGCGTTCCGGCGTCTTATGTTGCCCAACAAACGATCTGACAGGCTCAGCCATACCCCATGAAAGGAGTTGTACTCGCCGGTGGCACCGGTAGCCGTCTCTATCCATTGACTCGAGTGACCAACAAGCATTTACTGCCGGTTGGCCGATACCCGATGATCTATCACCCGCTTTTGCGTCTTCGCAGGGCCGGGGTTACGGATATTGGGCTGGTAACAAGCCCGGAGCACATGGGCGACGTCGTCAACCTGCTTGGAAGCGGCTCCCGACTTGGAGTCGACCTGACCTACCGGGTGCAGGATGAGCCGGGCGGGATTGCACAAGCTTTGGGGCTCTGTGAATCCTTTGTCGGAGGCGAACCCTTCGTGGTCGTCCTCGGTGATAATGTGCTCGGCGAGGACCTCACGGACGAAGTTGCCGCCTTCAAAGCCCAGGCGGCACAGCATGGTGGCGCGCGTGTTCTTCTCAAGGAAGTGCACGATCCGGAGCGCTACGGCGTCCCGGAATTCGAGGGAGAGCGCATTATTCGAGTCATCGAGAAGCCTGCTGATCCCCCCTCGTCCTACTCTGTTATCGGAATCTATTTTTACGACGCCACCGTTTTTGATTTCATTCGCTCCCTCTCGCCATCCCAACGGGGCGAACTGGAGATTTCAGATGTGAGTAATGAATATGCGAAGCAAGGGACGCTCTCCCATGGGGTGCTTTCCAGCTGGTGGGGTGACGCCGGCACATTTGAAGGGTTGGAAGATGCCAACCGGTTGGCGCGGGACCTGATTTACGAAGAGCTTCCCGGGGTACCCGATTAATGAGCGTACTTCCAGGACACACTTCGTGGACCGAGGGTCCAATAGCCGGGGTCGAAGTCACACCCTTTAAGGCGTTTTCCGATGAAAGAGGCTGGCTGAGCGAGCTCTTCCGAAGTGATGAGCTTCCTGCCAGCAGCATGCCAGCGATGGGCTATCTGTCTTCGACCCGCGCCGGCGTGGCGCGAGGGCCGCATGAACACGAAGAACAAACCGACCGTTTCGCTTTCTTCCACGGGTCCTATAGCGTGGTCATGTGGGATGCCAGATCGGATTCAGCCACTTTCGGCAACAAGACTGAACTGATCGTAGGCGCTCAAAACAGCGTCATGATCGTCATTCCTCCAGGCGTGGTTCATGCCTACCGCAACGTGGGAGATCAGGATGCTTTCGTGTTGAACCTCCCAGATCGTCTCTACGCCGGAAATGGAAAGCAGGAACGGATCGATGAGATCAGACACGAAGATGATCCCGACACGCCCTTCCGCTTCTGAGCTGTTCTAGAATTGCACGCGATCGCTGCGAACCCCTGTGCCGATGCCGCTTCTCCTTTTTGATATCGATGGCACCCTGCTCACATCCGACGGGGTTGGTAGGCGGACGATCCGGGAGACCCTCGAAGGAATTATTGGTCGCCCAGTAACGTCCGAGACGGTCTCTTTCTCTGGACGAACGGATCCGGCCATCATGCGTGATGTCTTGATTGAATCAGGTTGTTCGCGTGAAGAGGCGGAAGAACTGCTTCCCTCGTGCCTCGACGCGTTTGCGGAGATTTTCTGTGATCGGATTGCTCCGCGTCACATGACCGTTTTGCCCGGGGTACACGCACTCCTGGACACGGTTACCACACGGTATGGGCTTCCGCTGGGTCTCGTTACTGGAAATCTGGAACGCACCGCGTTTGCAAAGCTGGGCGCAGCTGGTCTCGATGGCTACTTCGCTTTCGGCGCGTATGGCTCAGATCACGAGGATCGCAATCTGCTGCCGGGGGTTGCGATGGATCGCGCACGCGCGCACGGCCACCATTCGGTCCGGGCCGAGCGAACGGTCGTTATTGGAGATACGGAGCACGATATAACCTGCTCCCGCTACATCGGCGCCTCTGTCGTGGCCGTCAGTACGGGCAAGGTCTCTTTCGAGGAACTCGAATCGCATGCCCCTGACCTTCTCCTTGCCCACCTGGAGGACCACGACGTCATCGTGTCTTTCCTTGACGAGGTGGCAGCGCGCCCGGCCGACTGAAGACGTCATTCCTACGAGAGGCCGTGCCGAGCAATCAGGTCGCGTAGCAGCGCATCAGTGGTTCGACACACGATGGCATAAACGTCCTCAAAGCCGTCACTGCCACCGTAGTACGGATCGGGTACATCGTAATCACCGGGATCGGGGTCCCACTCCCGGAAAAGCGATACGCGCGCTTCCAAACCCTGCCCGTCATCCTGTCGCAAGATATCGCGACGGTTTGAAGCGTCCATAGCGAGTACGTAGTCGTAATCCGACAGATCCGTGCGCACGAACTGGCGCGCACGCTGACCCGTCAAATCCACGCCATTCCTTTTCGCGGTAGCCGACATGCGATGGTCCGGAGGGTTTCCGACATGCCAGGCGCCCGTACCCGCTGAATCAATCTCGATCATGGATTGGAGATTGACATCTTGCACCTTTTGACGAAAGACACCTTCGGCGACAGGACTGCGGCAGATGTTGCCCAAACACACGAACAACACCTTCACCTGCTTACTCATCCGAAGGCCCCCTCGCCCAACGTGCGTTTGACCATCCACTTGTTGCCCAGGTAGAAGACGGCCAGGACAATAGCCCACTGCAGTGTAACGGTTGCGACCGAATACGGATCAAGCGGGTTGAACCAAGTGTCAGGAGCATAAGATGTAGCAGACAACCAGAACCACCAGACCAGGAGGATAATGGCCTGTGCAGGTACCAGCCAACGCATGATGAAGTCCCACTTGGCACCGGCCTTCCAGTCGCCCTCGATGTCGTCAATGGCTTCAGCTCGGAATACGCTCGTGCCGTATTTGTTGACGGCATAGGCCATGAAGGCACCTGAAATCATTAGAGCCACACCCCAGACGAAGTCCTGGTTGCCGAAGAAGGTCAGGTTTACGGCGGAAGGGATACCCATCAGGAAGGAGATCCCGCAGATATAGACCACAGCTTTGCGACGCGTAATGCCCATATCAACCAGGATGCGGGTACTGAGCTCAATCATAGAGATGAGCGACGAAAAGGCCGCGAAAGCCAGACCCAGGAAGAAAATGATGGCCAGCGGATTCCCAAAAGCCATCTTGGCGAAGAGCTGTGGCATCCAGATGAATGTCAGACCCGTTGCAGCCGGACCGCTCGTTCGCATGATCTCGAGAACCTCAGGGCGCGACATTTCGGCGCCCAATACAGCGAAGACCGTCCCGAAAATCGTGATCGCTGCCAGCAGCGAAACCAGGTTGTTTCCGAACCCGGTAATCATGGAATTCTTTACGACACCATGCTTTGCGTGCATGTAAGCCCCGTACGTCAGGATCATACCCCAACCAGCACCCGTGTCCCAAGCGTTCTGAGTCAGCGCCTCAAGCCATACCCTGGGATTACTGAGGGTGGCCCAATCTGGGGTGAACAGGAAGGCGATCCCTTCTCCTGAACCATCCAAGGTCACGGCGCGCACCAGTGAAATGAGCACAATGGCCAGCAAGGACGGAATCAGGATCTTGTTGGCGCGCTCGATCGACTTGATACCGTTGATCACGATGATGGCACCAACACCCATGGCCAGCGCATGAAACACGATGGGGAGCATTGAACCCTGGAATCCCTCCCAGATAGCCGTTGAGGAGGCAACATCAATCGGCAGTGGATTCGCGATCATCTGCGTGAAGTAATACACACACCAGCCAGCTACCACGGAGTAGTAGAACATGATGGCCGTGGCCACGAATGCGATAAAGGCGCCCATCCAGCCCTTGTTCGGACCCGCTATCTTGGCAATGGTCCCAACCACGCCCATGCGCCCCTTCCTTCCCAGGGCATACTCCGCAATAATGAGTGGAACAGACCAGATCAACAAAAAGATGAACCACGCCAGCAGAAATGCACCTGCTCCAGCATCACCCGAGTTTGTCGCCGCAATGCGCGGAAAACGCCAAATGTTACCGGTACCGACGGCAATTCCGAGTACACTGAGTAGCAGACCCAGCCTGCTGGAAAACCGTTGATCTTGTTCAGCCATGATAGGATGAGAATAATGTGGTTGGTTCAGGTCGTTATGTGAGATCCCGGCCTCGAGGGAGACTGGCCGCTACTGCCCCACATGCAAATCAATTGGATAGTAGTCAAAATCGATGAATTTCTTCAGATGGGCATCGTACAACCGGGAGAATGGGTTGCCACTTTGTCCTCCGGGATACACGCCTCTTGCAATCGGGGGCGATTCGCTGAAGTCCACAATCACGCGCCACGATGCTGAGAACGTGACCGGAGAGCGACTGGCCGGCGAAAGTGTCTCCCGATAACCTCCAAAAGGCATGTCTTCCCGCCACAAGGCGCGCAGTGGCTCTGCGTTCGTGATGTGCTGGATTTGCAGGGTCTGTACGTCACCCCAGGGCACTTCAGCGAAGTCGTCTTCGGCCCATCGGGTCGCGGCATATTCCAAAGCCAATCGGAATACGTCTTCAGCCGTCTCCCGCTCGGGCGTGTCAACGCGATCAAACCAAACATGGGAGGGGTCCTGTTCGAGCAGCTCCAGGATGCGGACATCCTTAGGGCTCACACCGTTCCTGAAGATAGGCTCATCCCACATTCCCGAGTTCAGTTCACGGTAGTACCAGTCGAACAGTCGCGCATCCGGCGAATCGGTGTTCATGTTGCCATCAAAGGCCTCCAGACGTCTCCTCAGCCGCTCTCCAGCCTCTGTCAGGCCTTCCAGACCAACCAGCGGCGCCGTTAAATGCCCCACCTGGAGCGCAACTTGATCCGCCTGATAAGACGCCAGATCGTCTGCGGAATGGCGCGCTTTGTCCGAAAGCAGCTGATCGATACGCACGGAACGGAAAACTTCGCTCCAATCCTGACCGAGATAATGCGGGTACCCTTCTGGAGCCGGCCGCTGATTGGTACTGGCCAAATATCCCTTCGCCGGATCGATCACATAGGGTAGTTCATCAAAAGGGACACGCCCGATCCACTCGGTATCCGATGTCGTGCCATCGATGATACCGAAAGCATTGCCCTGACCGCGAACCGGTAGATAGCCCGTACTCCGAATGGCGATCAGCGAATCGCGTCCCGCATACAGGATATTCTGCATCGGATAATCCCACTGACGCGTGGCGCGCAGGAATTCCTCGTAGTTCTTGGCGCGGTTCATTTCCCAGAATGCGCCCATCGTAGTCCCGAATTCGTGCCCGACCCAGCGCACCACGAAATCCCCACCATCATCGCTGATGACCGGTCCGAAATGGGTATAGGCCACTTCTACGGCAGTGTCCGGACCATCCTTGACGCTGATGGAGTCCGTTTCCATTCGCAGATCCCGCCATTCCCCATCGAAGAGGTATTGCGTGTGGTCGGTATTCAGCTGCACCCGGTAGGTATCGAGCTGGTCGGCCCCAGTATTCGTGAACGCCCAGGCCGTCGTGGGCGTAATGCCTTCCACGATGCCCGGTACCGCCACGAACGTCACACCGTAGACATTGGCCGTCGGGGTAATCAAGTGTGCCTCGTACCAGATGGCCGGCAGCGTGAGCGAAAGGTGCATGTCTCCTGCCAGGATCGGCATACCCGTGACAGAGCGGCTGCCGTCAACAGCCCAGTTGTTGGATCCTTTTCCTTCCAGAAAGCCCTGCAGGAAAAAGGGCAGGTCGGCCGGCGGTGGCGGCGGTATCAAAGCCGCTGCGGTAGCCTCAGAGGGCGGATCGACGCTTTCCGTCGCTGCCGATGCGGTCCGGCTGTTGGTCCACCACCCTTCATCGGCGCGAACGATGGGGACTTCCCAAGTGGAATACTCCGGAAAGAGCGACTGATACGTGGAGTCCTCGAGCGCCGCACGCGTGAAGGCATGCCGACGGTCGGAGTTGAGCCGAAAACTGAGATCGTAGGCCATGAAGGCGTAGAGCGCCATCGTGTACTCCGGCGTAATCTCATCGGGAGGCGCGCCGCCCAGCAGGCGGTACTCCAACGGCACTTGATCCTCGTTCATGTCGGCCAACCAGGCATTGGCCCCCGCAGCATACGCGCTGATGATCTCAAACTCGCGCGGCATACGATCAGGCAGCAGCGCAGTGTTGCGCCGAACCGCATCCACAATGCCCATCTCATGGAAGTATCGATCCACACCGAGCGCTCCCTCTCCGAGGAGCGCGGAGAGCTGTCCCGTGCTCACGCGATGGATGAAGTCCATCTCGAATAGTCGATCCCTCGCTACGACATAGCCCAGTGCACGAATCGCATCCAGATCGTCGTCTGCCTTGATGTGGGGAACGCCTCGTTCATCCATGGTCACGCGGACCGAGTCCTGCATGCCATCCATGTACAGGGAAGCACTTGGCCAGGGTGTAGCGGCTCGCGCTGTGCTCCACAAGCCGTTCAGCGGCTCAAGCATCGGGCCCGCCGAGAAAGAACCAGCGATCGGATAGTGAAGGCCTGCCAGAAGTGCAGCCAGAAGAATGACAGGCGTCAGGATGCGCATATGTCAGGAGCGATGAAAGGGGTCTCGTGGTCGAAAATAGGACTCCCGGGTGCTGGTTTCTGGAGACGTAACCGAAGCGGCATCGTGATGCACAACCGGCTCCGACGTGGAGTCGGAAGCATGAGGCTCCATGATACGCAGCCACTCATCGGCGACATTCGCGTAATCGATTGCGCCACGTGCCATCGAGTCAGCATCGAACACGGTCGTTCCGTTCCTCGCCGAAACAGAAAGCGTCGTACACGTTCGCACAATCGTGCTCATGACCGTCGCCCCGTACTTTCCGCGCATATACTCCCGATAAGAGCGGTGATTCTTCTTCCGGCCATCTACCATCGTAAACAGGAAACGCTGCTCTTTCAACGCGGGATTCAGGCGCTTCTTCACCATGGAGACCGTCTGAAAGGTCTGCTCAGCCCCTACGACAGGCTGATATTCCGGTGCAACGGGTATTACCACGGCATCTGAGGCAACCAATGCATTCAAGCTGTAAACCGTGACGGCAGCGGCAGTATCGATCAGGATTACGTCGTATCCAGAGATGGTTCGCTCAAGGTACTCTTTGGCCCATAGCACATCGGTCGGCTTGGTCAGCTTCCGCATTGCGGCCGACAACGCCGGCGAAGACGAGATCATGTCGAATGACGGCAACGCTTGGATCGGGGCAGGACCGTCGGTATCCTGCTGAAACAGGACCAAAGAGGACGCTTCTGGAGCCGGCTCTGACACACCCATCATGCGCGTCATGAAGCCTTGTGGATCCAGATCGATCACAAGCACCCTCTTTCCGCTTAAGGAAAGGGCAGCCGACAGGTTTATGGAGGTCGTGGTTTTCCCCGTTCCTCCTTTGTGGTTACAAACAGTCAGTATGAACATGAAGTGCGCTCCGTGATCGGATGCGCAAAGTTAATGAGGAAGCTCGGAAAACAAAGCTGGGAAATGCTCATCGCGGGTACGCTGTCCGGCGTTGCATGGGCACCCATCTCCTGGTGGCCCCTGGGGCTGTTGGGATGGGCTTGGTGGATGATAGCCGTTTCACGAGGCCATCAGCAGGCTGTTTTCGTCAAGTCTCTGCTCTTTACCATGACCTCGTGGCTAATTGCTTTCCATTGGCTTGCATTCCACCCCATCACGGTAGCAGCCTTCACCAGTGTCGTGGCACTTCTGGCTTTTTCTTGCCTCTTTTCGGCCATTACAGCCATTGTAGGAACAGCATTTCCTGAGCAGAGGCAAGCGTATCGGCTGGCAGCGGCTTTACTGTCTCTATTGATGTTCGAGATCGCCGTCAGTTGGGGCCCCTTCGCAATGCCATCGCTTTCAGCTGGATTTGCTTTCACCCCCAGCAAATGGGCCTTGAACGTGTCATCATGGGTAGGCATCAAAGGGGTATCTGCGGCCGTGGGCCTGTGGGGAGCTTCAGCTGCATGGCTCGTTCTGCGGACAGGAAGGTATTCCAAGGTGTCAACGACAGTGGCCGTATTCACGCTCTTGGCACTGACGTTCCTCCCATGGTCTCCTACCGGTTCTGCAATCAAGGAAATGGATCTGGACCTTTCGGTCCAGATTATTCAGCCAAATGCCTCTCCCGAAGCATGGTCTGATATACACGACGAGGGCCGTATCGAGCGATTCATTGACCTGCTCCATCGGACTCAGCTTGCACCTGAGGATGTTCATCTGACGGTTTTCCCGGAAACAGCGCTACCGATCGACGATGAGGTCCAGATACGTCGATGGATTCAGAAGATGGCTGAGGCCGCGTCATCTCCTGTGCTTTCGGGAGGCATTGAAATCTCAAGCAGGATGAGGGCACGCAATGTGGCGTTCCTGTCATCTGACTCGATTGCGCACCATGCCAAGGTGCGGCTGGTCCCTTTTGCCGAGTATGTTCCGTTCTCAAACCATATCCCGGGCTTTGAGCGGTTCGCCGTTCCGTCCGGAGGCGTTGACGGGTACGAACCCGGAAAGACCAGATCTCTCCTCTCGCTGCCAATCGACCCAGTGAGAAACGAAATTCAGGGCATATCGCTTGTCCCCCTGATCTGCTTCGAAAGCTTGTTTCTACGAGATACCCGCTCAGGCTTACTGGAAGGAGGCGATGTGTCCGTTGTCATCACACAAGATGGATGGTGGAGCTCAGACCGTGCTCGTTCCCAGCACTTGGCCTTCAGTCAGATGCTGGCCGCTGCTACCGGGCATCCGGTTATACACGGTACGGTCGACGGCGAATCTGCCCTGATCGATGCCTTCGGACGCTTGAGAGCCCTGGAAGCGATTTCTCCTTCAGTGCTCCGCGGTCAATTGCCCATGGCTTCCAAAACAACAGGCTTCATGCGTGCGGGAAATGCCCCGTTCTTTGGTATTTTTGGCGCCCTTGCCGCTCTGTTGACCGCAGCTCGTTTTCAGTTTTTGGCACAATCCTCCTCTCGTTTTACTGCATGATTATTTCTGCGCCACTGGTTCTTGCCTCTGCATCCCCTCGACGAAAGCACCTTTTGAGCGTCATGGGCCTCAACCCTGTGGTACATCCAGCAGACATCGACGAAACCGAGCTGGCGAACGAGTCGCCCGAGGCTCTGGTAAAACGCCTTGCTTTGGAAAAGGCTCAATCGGTGGCGCCGTTGCATCCTGAGGCATTGGTTATCGGATCGGATACTACGGTGGTCCTGGATGGACGTGTTCTGGGTAAACCAGCCTCCAAGACCGAAGCATCAGCTATGTTGCGCAGACTGAGCGGGTGTACGCATCGCGTCCTGACATCCATCGCGTTGATTCATGCGATGACCGAGCGGTCGGTCGTGGATGTAGAGGTAACAGAAGTGACCTTCGACGAACTGACAGATCCTCAGATTGACAGGTACGTAGAAGGCGGGTCCCCCATGGACAAGGCCGGTGCGTACGGCATCCAGGATGATCAGGGGGCATTTTTCGTTCGACGCATTGAAGGGGATTTCTATACCGTAATGGGTCTGCCCCTGAATGCGCTTTACCGCCTGGCTCACACGCACTTTTCCGATTTGGTCTCCGACTGATTATTCCGCGATGACAGACTCATTCTCTCAATTGAAGGTCCTGCTCCTGCAAGCGCGGAATACTGAAGACATGGTCATTCAGGAGCAGGAATGCTTCCTCGAGCGCTGCCGGTTGCGCCCGGACCAGCTCGACACCCTCAATCTGCCTTTGATGGCAGAGCTTCCGGATGTGTCGCTGCTGGATGCATACGATGCGTTTTTCATCGGCGGGGCAGGAGAATATTCGGTCACCAAGGACTATCCCTGGATGCCATTCGCTCTGGATTTGATTCGCCATGCTCACGCGTCCCACCTACCCACATTTGGCTCCTGTTGGGGACATCAATTGATCGCGCGCGCGCTCGGCGGTGAAGTGATTCACGACCCTGAACAGGCCGAACTCGGATGCCACAACATCAACCTGACTGAAGCTGGCAAACACGACGAGTTACTGGCACCCTTCCCTGACTCTTTTCTGGCCAACATGGGCCACCATGATCGGGTATCCGTTTTACCGGAAGGTGCTATTGAGTTGGCGGACAACCACTTCCAGGCCAATGAGGCATTCCGCATAAAAGATCGCCCCATGTATGGGACGCAGTTCCATTCTGAGCTGGACAAACGACGCGAGGCTGAACGCCTGGTTAAATACCGCTCGTTCTACATCAATGAGTTGCATTCGGAAGAGGTGTTCCAGGAGGTATTGAATTCCTTACAGGAAACGACCGAGGTAGACCACTTGATGTACGATTTCCTCAAGCGCTTCGCGGTGAAGTAAATCGGGATGAAGGGCTTTCAGCCTGGGCAAGGCTGTCTTGTAACCTAGTGCCGAAATCCCGGATGCAGCATCAAACCTACCAAAGGGCGTCGAGATGTGACCAGCTTGCGACTTGGTCGCCCAAAGCGCACGAGCAGAATCGGATCTCCCGAGCATCCTACATGCGACGTGATCATCTCTCGCACTTCCGTGGATGTGGCAGGCAAATTCATAATGGCCGCATTAACGCCGTATCCAGAGGCTTCCAGGAGTACCTGCATCAAATGCTCTCCTGTTTCCAGCCATGCCCTCGGCGTGTCTTCAGTCTCGGTCAGCACCGTTAGCATGGTAGCTTGATTGGGCATGTCATCTGAGGACCAACACAGATTCATGACAGATGGCTCGTCCGGATTCATGGGTATGCCATCCCGGCTGCGCTTTCGCATAGGATGCATCCATGAATCAGTCTCGAGGCGAGCACGAGGCATTCGGTCTGTTTCTCCTTGAAAGCCGCCAGCCAATCGGCATTCACATCGCCGTCGGATCCGAGAACAATGACATCAATATCCTTTCGATCGGTCTCTCCCGAAATCACTTCCCAGCCTTCCTTGGAACCAAGCGCTTCCAACCACCCTGACACATCCGCATCAGCGCCCAATACCATGAGTTGCAGTTTCTATGATTCCCCCATAGGACACTCAGCCCAATCTGCGAGGAAGCACATGCATCAGCAGACGCCCTTCCTCGGTGATAATTTCTGACCAGCGTGCACTATCAAATTCAATACCGATCACACAGGCCGTTGGGACTTCCAGGTACCGACCGCCCAGAAAGTGGCTGGCCACCACTCCCGTGAATGGCTGATGTCCGATCACGACGATCGTCTCTGCAGAATCAGGTTGGGAGGCAATGAATCGCATCACTTCATCAGGATCAGCCAGATAGAGATCCTGCTCTACGTGTACCTCGGATCGCCAACCCGTCGCTTCATTCAACAAGGCCAATGTTTGCTGTGTGCGAAGAGCAGATGAACACAGAATCCTATCCGGCTGAACCGAAGCGCGCTTCAGATAGGTACCGATTTTTACAGCATCGCGTTGCCCGCGCTGGTTCAGCGGACGGTTATGATCCTGATCATAGTCAGCATTCCAATCCGATTTTCCGTGTCGAATGAGATAAAGATTTTTCACGAGCGCAAGGCATTGTACACGGCTTCAGCGCAATCGCAGGGACCGCCTACAGGAGGATTGGCTTTGCGGACCGTGACTTCCACAGACTTTGCCATGGGCTCCTGATCCAAAATGCGATGGGCAATCAGATAAGCCAACCGCTCAATCAGGTAGAACGTGTTTCCAGTAATGATATCTCGAGCCTCACTGTAGACGCGCTCATAATCAACCGTTTTATTGAGGTCGTCCTCGAGAGCGGCATCCTCGAAATTGACCTCCATCGCTATATCGACTTCATACCGACCACCAATGCGATGCTCTTCCTGCATCACTCCGTGGTGTGCATAGAAGACGGCATTATTGAGACGGACGATTCCTGACGACATGGCAATTCTTGGGTGTGGAAGAATCTACTGCCCGGTGGAGTCAATTCCGAACTTTTCCAGATAGGGAGAAGAGGCACCCTGACTCGAGGCAGCCTCTGCAAGGTAAAGCGTCACATACAGTCCGAGAATCGTATCGCTTCGACGCGCATGCTCCTGGATAGAGGTCGCCAACACAGGATTCCGCCATTGTTCAGGGATTTCCAGGGATCGTTCACCGCGCGGTCCAGGCTGAGCGAATCCGGGGTAACTCCTTTCAGGTTCGAACTGCCGATCCCCAAAGTGACAGCCCGTACACCGGGTCGGAATCAACATGTCGCGTGGCTCCTTTCGGATGCGATCAAGCAATTGCCCAGATGCATCGTAGGCCCAGAAATCCCAAAAACCATCTGCCCGCTTTTGCATGACGGTGGTTTCAACGATCTCACCTTGATCCCGGTGCTCCCCGATGAAGACCGTCCCGACTTCATATATAACAGAATCCCCAAGGGCGCTCATCCGATCCAGAGCCGATTCGATTCGGCTTCGACGCACCCACGTTGTCCGCTCCAACGGCACCATACTGCCTCTCAGGGAGATGCGGAACCACGATGGTTCATTCCACGATCCCAGGTGAGCCTTCAGGGAATCCAACGTTGTCGGAAAAGCACGAACATCGTAATAGGACGTCCTGACGAATGACTCCAGCTCCTCCTCTACAAGCTGCATTTTACCATCGAGGCTGACAAGCAAAGCAGAAAGATGGCCTTTGGCCACCTCGGTCATGTCATCTGACCATGCATCTTCGTTTCGCAAAAACCACGTTTTTTTACGTTTTTCCAGAAGTCCGGCCTCTACGGGATCGCCTCCCGAAAGTCGGGCAAAGCCGCCGAAATAAAACCCGAGTAACCGATCAGCATCTGCGCTTTCCACATCGATTCTGATTCCATCTGACTCGGCAGTTAATCCTGGCATCTCAGCCTGATCACCTGTGCATCCAGACAGAGAAAACGAAACGATTGCCAAGCAGTACCATATAAATCGACTCATTCTTCCAGTAATCGGCTGAATCAAGGATAGCTGCCTGACCAACGATTCTTGTTCACGAGGGTTCTCGGCCCATCTCCGCCGTCCTGCCTCATCGCTTTCTGTTGCCTGCCATGACCTCGTTAATCCTGACCATTGCCATAAGCGCCCTTGTCGGTGGTGCATGCGGGTATTGGTTTGCTCGATACCGGTGGCAAGACCAGTTGCTGGAAATGGAAATGCAACGACAAGACCTTCGCCGAACGAGGCTGGAATGGAGTCGTGAGCGTTTCCAGGAGTCCACATCGCGTATTCATCGTCCTCCCCTGGTCGCCTCGGAATCGTCAGATCACGCGTCTGAAGAATTGGAGCAGCTCCGACTCGAATTGACCATTTTGAAAGAGGACCATCGCGTAGAGAAGGAATTGCTGCAACGAGAGATCGACGAATTGACAACTGACGATCGTCCTGACCTGGATGTTGACGAGGAGGAAGCAGTTTTCGTTGACGTTGAAGCCGATGACGAATCGCCTTCTGCGCCTTTTCCTGTCGGGCATGAAGCCTCCAACGCGGAAGAGCACATTATCCCGGAACCGGAAACGGAAACGGAAGAAAGGTCATTCGAAGCCGTAAACGAGGATCAAAACGACGAAGCAGCAACACAAGAGGACATGGATGCCATCTTTGGAGCAATCACTGAAGATGGCCCGTCCGATGAGGAGGAGGCAGACGTACTGGGATCATCAGAAGCAGAGGACACGAAACGAGAGTCAGGGATAGCCCCGGTGCCGACCGACATAGAGTCTCTTTTCAAAGCGCCCCGCGTTGAGGAGCTCTCAGTGACTCCAGAGTCCGATGCAATGGCAGAATCTGACTCATCATCGCCGGACTCTTCATCGTCGGACTCATCATCGTCGGACTCAGAGGATATGGAGAGTGCGCCGGATCTTGAGAATGCGCCTTTTGCCATTCACTGGAACGCCGACCGCCCCGGGCACCACCAGGACTTGGATGTGAAGGATGGGTACTCTGGCGAGGACCTTGAAGAGCACGCTGCTATCCCTGCCCCGGACACCGGTTCAGAACCGGCGACGCTTGAAACTGAGCAGGCCCCTGTTGAATACCCAAATGATGAAGCCCTGTCTGAGTCGACGATTCCGGTATTTCGATCCTTACACGATATGCTCACCGCGTCGGGCGTTTCACTTGCTCACAGTCAACCCGCTGAAACCGGACCGTCACATACCGAATCTCAGGTTTGGTCTCCACAGTTGGAAGAATCGACGCAAGCGGCCGGCACACGGGTGACGGACAAGGCATTGATTCAATCCATCGTTTCTCTTGATCCTGACTCGTTTTCCTTGCTGGATGAGTTGGGCTATGCCAGCCTCACGCGGTTGGCGCAGTTATCCACTTCGGAAGTTCGTCGTCTGGCGCAGGTCTTTCGTATCGATCCCGATCTGATTGAACAGGATTGGAAGCCAACTGCGACTGCGCATTTGAATATGCAGTCGTAGCGTCTCGAATGTGACGCTTGAGCGTGGTCAGCCGGATACTTGCTCGAATGGAATGGCCGTAAGGTCGCGGAACGAAGCGATACGCGCGAGAATGTCTTCGTTCGTCAGATCGTAGAGGCCTTCAGGTCCAAACTGCTCCACTGTGAATGAGGCTATGACTGAGCCGTAGACCAGCGCATGCTTCAATGCGTTGAGATCAATCTCCCGGCATCCGGAAAGATAGCCGGCAAAGCCACCCATGAAGGCATCTCCTGCCCCTGTTGGGTCCTGAATATCTTCCAGCGGGTAGGCGGGGACTGAAAAAATGGAATCTTCGGCGAACATCAGCGCCCCGTGTTCTCCCTTCTTGATGATCAGGATGCGTGGACCGCGGTCACGAATCTTACGAGCTGCAACGATCAGGTTCGGCTCATTCGCCAACTCCCTGGCTTCCGAGTCATTGATTACAAGGCAGTCCACGCGGGCAAGCAGCGCATCCAGTGCGTCCGGTGTTGATTCGATCCAAAAGTTCATCGTATCACACAGCACCATATCAGCAGATGCGCACTGATCCATCACGCTTGCCTGGACGGTTGGATCCAAATTGCCCAGGCATACAATCCGACTTCCCGTGTAATGAGCAGGCAAGACCGGACTGAAAGAAGAAAGCACGTTAAGGTCTGTGAACAACGTGTCTCTGTTGTTCAGGTCGTAATGATAGCGTCCTCCCCAAGCGAACGTTTTTTGATCGTCTCGAAACTCCAGACCGTCCAGGTTGATCTGGCGGCTGCGGAGGACATCCACATACTCTTCAGGAAAGTCATTGCCGACCACGGCAACCAGGTTGATGTCATCCGTCATGAAGCGGGCGGCCAACGTCAGATAGGTGGCGCTACCGCCTAATGCGCGATCCCGTTTTCCAAAAGGCGTTTCAATCTGATCAAAGGCAACGGTGCCAACGGCAAGCAAGCTCATGGTGCAGGAAGGATGATAGTGCGTGGCCCGCTGAACCGACTGATCTGGTCTTATTCCCGCGCGAGCCCGGTGGTTTTTAGCAAACCCGACAAAGATACCATCCAGCTTTCGCAGTTGCCTTCATCCGTGCCTCATACAATCAGCCAGGGCCAAATACGTTCAGAGGACGTATATCAGGAAACGTACACAAGCGAAGCGGGTAAAGAAGCCCGTCCGGTTCGGGCCGCTGCCGGACATGAAACCAGACGCCGGGTCGCGTTGGCAGGCGTCATACGGGCTCATCGATCATTCAGTCATTCATCGACGTATTCGTTCCATCATGACCGAACCGCAAGGACTGACGGTATCCAGTCCAGTTTATTCCTTATCAACTCGGGCGGCCTCTCTCTCAGTTTTCGGGTTGATGTGTGCCTTTCTGCTGGCGGGGTCCGCCTGGGCACAACCCGCTGACCAATCTGCCTCGGACCAGTTTCAGGATGGGTTGCGCCTGTTCAACAGTAACCTGTTTGCGAACGCGGCCCGTTCCTTCGAGACTTTCGTTGACAGGTATCCAGAGCATCATCGAGCGCCTGATGCCATGTACCATCAGGCTGAGTCCTATCTCGCTCTGGGTCGTGAAGATGATGCGATCCGATTGCTCAGGACTTTTGAAGATCGTTACCCCGGTCATCCGTACGCCTTTGGCAGTCGCCTCTCTCTCGGAAAGTACTTTTTTGAGGAGAATGACTACGACCGCGCCATTTTGACCCTGGAGCAGGTCCTGGAAGGAACGCCAACCGACGAACAGGCGTCGATAGCGCTCTACTGGATGGGAGAATCTGCGTATCAGCTGAAACGACCGGACGAGGCTATCGGCTATTTGGAGCGCATCGTCAGCGACTACCCACGAACGGAAGTCGCACCGAGAGCCGCCTATGCAATTGCTTTCAACCAGGTCCAACTCGGTCGATATGACCAGGCCGCAGCATCTTTCGAAAGGCTGGATAACCAATTCGGGGCATCTCCTTTCGCGAGTAACATGGGACTGGCTCTCGCCGAGGTCTACTACGAGATCGAAAAATTCGATCGTGCCGCAGGCGAAATCCAACGCCGACTTCCCAATCTAACAGGTGACGCGCGCGATCGTGCCATATTCCTGCTTGCAGAAAGTCAGAATCAGACACGCAACAGTGAACAGGCGATTGTCAATTATCGCCATTTCACTGAAGGAAACCCGAATTCGCCTTACTTCGAGCGCGCCCTGTACGGTCTGGCATGGAATTACCACCACGAGGGCGCCTGGCAGTGGGCAGCAGATAATTTCCAACGTGTCGTCGACGAGCGCTTCGAGCCTCTTGAAGCTGAGTCTGCGTACTACGTGGGGGTCAACCTGCGTCGAGCCGAGAATTTGCCTGGTGCAGCACAGGCTTATCGCGCCTTTCTTGACCAATATCCCAGGCATCGTCTGGCTGATCGCGGGTGGTTGGAATTGGGAATCACGCTGTATGAATTGCGTCGATGGAGCGATGCACGGGAAGCCTTCCGCAATCTGGTAGAGGCGTATCCTGAATCACCCGTAGCCGGTGAGGGTTGGAAGCACCTTGGCAACACTGAAGTCGCCCTCGGTAATTTTGATGGCGCCCACGATGCTTTTGACGCGGCTATCGATCTGGGATCGGTGGACGCCAGCCTTGCTTCCGAAATCATATTTCAAAAAGCGTGGCTGAACTACAGAAACCGGGTCTATGACGAAGCTGCCCGTGATTTCATGGATCTATTTACATCGAATCCGAACGCTCCGGGAGCTTCAGATGCGCTTTTCTGGGCTGCAGAGAGTCACTTCCAAACCGGTCAATTTGCAACGGCAGAGAATCTGTTCACTCGCTATCTGAGGGAATACTCCTCCGGGCAGCATGCGGATGCGGCGCAATACGCCCTCGGATGGTCTTTCTTTCGTCAGGCGAAATACGGCGATGCCATTCCACGGTTCGAGCGCTTTCTGGACACTTTCAGAGATGAAGGCGGAACCGTTCCTTATCGGACAGATGCTCGTCTGCGTCTGGCTGACAGCTATTTTGCTCTGAAGCGCTATCCCGAAGCCGTTCGCGTTTACGGACAATTGGCTGCCTCCGGGGATGATTATTCGCTCTATCAGATTGGACAGGCTTACTCCAATTCGGGAGACGCGTTCGAAGCCATGTCCACCTTCCGCAACCTGCTGCAAGCGTACCCAGCCAGTGAATGGCGGGAAGAGGCTCGCTACCAACTTGGCTACCTGTTCTTCTTGAATCAGGAGTATGAACAGGCCATCATGGAATACGATGATCTGATTGCCTCCTACCCGCTTGATCCGCTGGCGGCAAAGGCGCAGTACGGCAAGGGCGATGCCTATTTCAATGCGGGGGATGTCGATCTGGCGGTACGTGAATACCAACGCGTCCTGACCGATTACACGGACAGCCCCTTCGTTGCAGATGCTGCCGCCGGCATCCAGTTCGCCTTGATGGCGGTCGGCCAGGAGGATCGGGCAGACGTATTGGTGGATTCGCTGGCCAACGCACTTGAAGGCAGCGCTGCGTCTGATCAGCTTCGATTCCGTCAGGCAGAAGCCAAGTACCAGGCTGGGCTGGTAGACGAGGCCATAGAGGATTTTGTGGTCTTCCTCGACCGCGCCTCTGACGAGATGTTGATGGCAGAAGCGCACTACTATCTGGGTGAGGCCTACAACGCCAAAGGCGTAACAGACCAAGCCATGCTCTCCTATCAGCAAGTGGTTGACCGGCACCCGGGCAGCCCGAAAGCGGGACCTTCTGCAGGCGCACTGGGGCACCTCTTGCTGGTCGCTGGAAATGTCACCCAGGCAGAATCCATGTTCCGATTCATGGAACGAGCGGCCGACGGAGATCAGCGTTTACGAGCACAGGCGTTATACGGGCTGTCCTTGGCCCTCTCGCAACAAGGGCGCTCGGCAGAAGCCGAGGAGCTTTTGCGTGAAGTTGTAGCTGGAAGCGACCCTTCCGACACAACCTATCCTGCCTGGTTGGGACTGGCACGCATTGCGGAAAGTAACGGGGACACGCTGGACGCCGAACGACTGTACGACATGGTAGCCTCGCGCGCCCGAGACCAGTCGGGAGCCGAGGCCCTTTTTCTGCTGGGTGACATGCAAATAAGGCAGAATCGTTTGAATGAGGGCATTGAAACCCTTTCGCGCATGCAGGCCTTGTTTGCGGGCTATCCAGAATGGCTGTCTCGAAGCTTGTTTACGCAAGCTGGAGCTTTTGAAACGCAAGGCAACACCGGTCAAGCCATCAGGCTTTATGAGACGATTGTGGCCATGTATCCCGATGGAAACGAAGTCGAGCCAGCCCTGGCGAGATTGGAGGCTTTGAATCGATGATGCGACCTGTTCTTCTTCTCGTTGTCCTTTCCTTTCTGGTCATGCCTTCTCAGGCACGGCAAGATGCGGCCCTACCCGACCTGGCCCCGCGCCAAGTCGAGATCACAGGTGACCTGACCATTGCATTTCCTGCACTTCGTCGTCAGCCCATCATCGGGTTCAATCCACCGCCACGTGTACCGGATATTTCCTCCTCTCGCTTGCCCTTCACGGAGGCGTATGCCCAGCGGAGTGCTGATTTGCCGCCGTCCCCCCTCCAGCCTCCAGATCCGCCACAAGTTTCTGCCATTGAGCGAAGAGCAACCGCCGACGGCCTCCTTGATGTGCGCGTTGGTGCCTACCTCGACCGCACTGTGACTGCAGATGCAACCTTGATTCAGTCTGAAGCGACCACGCTCCTACTGGACGTGGATTACTTCGGTACCGACGGACAAGATGTCCTGATTGGTGGCGCGCCACTTACCACAGGACGAGACTACTTCCGCACAGGTTTTGATCTGGAGCAGCGCACGGGGTCCATGATATTCGGCGTCGACGGATCTGGCTTCTGGTCTTCCTACGGTCTCTTTGGCGCCATCCCTGACCCGGCGGGCCCGGCCCAGGCTGATGCTGCTCGATCATTCAGTGGCTTCGAAGGAGGCCTATCGATGAGCAGTCGCCCAGGTGCCTGTAAACGGCTGCACTTCGGTACTTCCGCCGGCGTTGCTGGTGTAGATACCGATGTATTTGACCCAGCAGTCCGAATTGATCCCACTACTGACCGTGAAGCAGCATTTGTGGAGATTGACGCCCGAGCTGCCTTCCCCATCAGAGATGGAGAGCTTCGCTTCGAGGCACTGGGGTCTTCCATGGGACTCGATGCCGGGAGCTTTCCGGGCAGCACGGTCACGTCGGGCATGGCACTGGCAGAAGTAGCCTGGCAGTATTCGGCCAAGCTTTTTGTTCGAGCCGGCGCGGCTTTCATGGGATTCGACAGTGATCGACAAACGTTGGTCGATCCTTCACGCTCACTTTCTTACGTCTCGCCAATCGTTGGCCTGGAATACGTGGCCTCCGACGCCTTGAGTCTGGAAGCCCTCGTTCGACCCGTCTTGTCCTCAGGTCATCTCGACGACATCATGCGGCAACATCCATTCGTGGCCGACGAGCCGCTGATGCTGCCTTCCCTGGCCACAGTAGACGCCAGCTTGGGCCTCCGCATGCAGACAGAGCTTGTCACAGTCGGCTTTTCCGGCGGGTGGCGGGATCAGCCTTTTCGACGGGTCGCATTCGAACGCGGTGGGAATACCCGCGGATACGCCTCTGGATACCCGGTTCTTGATTACCGATCAGCCGATGTACTTTACTCTGCCCTGGACCTGACGCTGATCCCTTTTCAGGGTTTGCAGATCGGAATGGACGCTCTATGGCAGCGAGCAGAATTGGCCTTGACCGGAAATCAGGCGCCGTATACGTCGCCTTTCGTATTCAGCGGGTTCGTTTCCCTGGGTCTTTTGAACGGAGACTTGGAGTCCCGTATCGCGTTTGTTCACGAGACCACCCGGCATGCCGATCTCGCTCAAACCCTGGAAATACCTGCATACACATCCGTATCCGCCATGGTATCGTGGTTTTTCCATCACAATTATGGCCTGACAACCGGAGTCCGGGATCTTGGCTCCAACCATCAGTTTTGGCGCAACTACGCTTTTGAATCCGGTGTCTTCTTTATCGGCTTGCGTTATCGTTGGTAACCAACTGACAGGGACCCTTATCTTTCCCGTACACGTCCACTCTCCACCCAATAGATCCGCAGATACGTGAAGCAACGCATGGCTATAGGACGGCTCATCGCGAAGTCATTGCTGCGAGGTTGGGACGTAGGGGTAAAAGGCTTTGGGGTATTCGTCAACGAAGCCCCCGTGGCGCAGCAGCATGTCCATGAAAAGCATCGAATCTGGACATCTCCTCGGAGGTCCATCGTGTTCCGGGTCGACGAAGCGATCGGGTTCTCCGCCGATGTCGACAAAGGGGAACCACGTGGATTCCATTTGCTCTCAGCGCTATTAAGTTGCGACGGTGGATTGGACCCTCATGACGCTGAACGTATGAGCGCAGCATGGGCCAATGACGTGCGAAGCGAGCTCCTTGAATCAGGTATAAGTGTTTTGCGCGGCCTCGGCACGTTCACGTTCAGTGACGGCATCGCTCACTTTGAGCAGGACGAAGACTTTCCCTCTATGGCAGAAATGCCAGCCATCGATGGCTATTCTGAAGAGTTGGCACATGTGGAGTCAGACAACGAACTCATAGAAGAGCCTCCCTCGTCCCTGGTCTCCCCGGACACCGACGTCTCTATGGAAGGAACGTCGACCGTAGAAGGCCCCACGGTGGATCACGCAGACGTTGATGTTGGCGAGGAGCACCTCGAAGCTGAGGATCACTCAGAAACAGCCCTCGAAGCTACCGACTCACCGCAGGAAGCACCCCATACCGAGCGTACCGAAGACCCAATTGAGGGTGTTGGAACGTCTGATATGGCTGGTACAGCTGATTCGCCTGAAAAGGAGATATCTGAAGCGACGGGTGATGAACCCGCAGCGGATGAAGTACCCATTGTTCCGCCTCCTGCACGTTCACGTTCTCCACGGCGTTACGAGCGATCGGAAGGCGATTCATCCAAGGCTGCTGTTTGGATCATTGGGGTTGTTTCCCTGATTGTTTTGATTGCCTTGATATACCGATTCGGTCTTTCTCCGGCGTCCACAGAGCCCGCTCTGGCAGAACAGGAAACCGAACAGGAAATAGCTACGGACGATTCGACTTCTGCATCGCTCTCGGATTCCTCCTTGGTCATTGCACAAGCAGATACTGACAGCGCAGCTGGTGCGAACCCTGACGAGGCCACCGAATCGCCAACATCTTCCGCTGACGGTTCAGAGGAGCCCATTCCGCCTGACGCTCCGGTCGAGGCTCATTCCGATGACCTGGTTCGTGGCATGGGTGGTTACACGTTGGTCGTAGGCTCGACATTGAACGAGATTACTGCCCGTCAGGCCCTCGGTCAGTTCTCGAGTCTCGAACTCCCGATGGGTGTGCTCGGATACGAATCGGATGATGCGACCCGTTATCGAATTGCTGTTGGTCACTATGAGACAGCCGCCCTTGCCGATTCCGCTCGAGCACAACGGGCCAATGAGCTTCCGGCAGGAACCTGGGTGCTCGCAATTCGCTAAAGGCGCAGACGCCATTCCACCCCCCAACCGAAAGGAGTTTCATGAGCCATTTGGCCTTCCAGGATATCGACGCAGCAGGATTGGATTCGCTGCAGACTGTCGCTGACCCAAACGCAGTCAGTCAGCTGGACATCATCTTCCAGGCTGGCTGGATAATGATTCCCATTTTTGCTCTATCGCTCCTGACTATCTATTTGCTGGTCGAGCGCCTTATGACCATCCGGAAGTCAGCTACCGACCGAGGCGAAATCATGGGGCGAATTCGGGAATACGTTGCAGCAGGAAATATCAACAGCGCACAAGCCTTTTGCGAAGTCCAGGACAAACCCCTTACTCGAATTCTGAAGCATGGGCTGGAGCGACTGGGGCGACCAATTTCAGAAATTCAGGATGCGGTAAATGCCTCCGGCAAGCACGAAGCTTTCGAACTGGAGAAACGCATGGACATTCTAGCGTCGATAGCCGGAATTGCTCCGATGCTGGGATTTCTGGGAACTGTGACCGGAATGATTGACGCTTTCCAGGAAATTCAGAACCTACAGGGCAATGTCAATCCGAGTGTCCTTGCCGGGGGTATTTGGGAAGCCCTGATCTCGACCGCAGCGGGCCTGGTGGTCGGTATCCTCGCCTTCTTTTTCTACAACTTTCTGCTCGGCAGAATCAACCGGCTGGTCAATGACATGGAGCAGTCTGCGACCGAATTCATCGATTTGCTTCAAACGCCAGCCCCGGATAGTGACAGTTCCGATTACCCATCCAGTTTTTAGTCGGAACGCATGTCCCTGAATTTCTCTACCGAGCGTAAACCCTTGATGAACTTCAGCCAGGCAGGTCTGGCTGATATCGTCTTGTTGCTGCTGATCTTTTTCTTGCTGACCAGCAATTTCATTCCTCAGTTTGGTATTCAGGTCAATCTTCCAAGAACGCAGACTTCCACTCCGACTGTGGCCCAGTACGTGTCTGTTTCGGTGACATCTGATGGGACGTTTTATGTCGAACAACAGCAGATCACCGGCGACGCCCTGATTCCTGCCATCCAAAATGTACTGGATGGACGCACGGCCTTGGTGCTGCGAGCCGATGAGGATGCGTTAGTGAAGCACTTTGCGGTCGTTGCCAGTGCAGCCCGTGCGCTGAATTTGCGATTGTTGATGGCTACGGATCAATCCACGACGGCGCGTCTTCCCTGACCACCGAGTCTGATGGCTTCGGATACATGGCGCTTCACGACAACATCTTCTTGGTCGTAAGCGCAGATGGTTTGCGCAATCCGGCGTACACTGGACATGGCGCGCATGGATAACCCCAAACTTGACGAAGCTCTAGTCAATGCTCGTTCAGCGTCTTCGTGAATTCGTGGTTTCTCATTTGCTAAACGATTCGCCGCACGCAATATGGATGTTGCTAAGGCTGCAGAGTCAGTTGATGAGCTTTGCAAGCAGTCAACAGGATCCACAGCCGGAACCATAACGTGGATGTCAATCCTGTCCAGAAGTGGGTTACTGATCCGGCTCAAATAAGAGCGTCGTCGACGCTCTGAGCAGCGACATTCATTACGCGTCAGGCTGCCCAAGCCACACGGACAGGGATTCATGGCCGCAACGAGCTGGAAATCCGCTGGGAAGGATTCGACGTGCCGTGCCCTTGACAGGGTGACAACCCGATCCTGCATGGGCTCCCTCAGCCCTTCCAACGCTCGCGAACTGAATTCTGGAAGTTCATCGAGGAACAGAACACCTCCATGGGCAAGAGAAACCTCCCCGGGCCTCAACGGATTACCTCCACCGAGAAGCCCGGCCGGTGACACGCTGTGATGCGGAGAACGAAAAGGTCGATGCGCCAACAGGTGCAGGCCTGGACTGCGCAATGAATGTAGACAGGTGGCTTCCAGTGCCAGTTCTTTTGTCCAGGGAGGAAGTATACCACCAAGGCAGCGCGCCATGAGGGTCTTGCCGCAGCCGGGCGGTCCGGTCATGAGCACGTTGTGACGTCCTGTGGCGGCCAATGCCAGACTCCTGACGGCGTCCCTCTGACCGACTACCATAGCAAAGTCTGGATAACAGGGCTCAGGTGCTCCTCGATCGCATGCAGGCTCCTTTTTGACCGCCTTGAAGGAGGCATTGCCACCAACCTGATCCACAGCCTCCTGCAACGATGACACACTTGCGACATCAATGGATGCAAATGGAACTGCTTCTGGCTCGTTTGCCTTGGGAATAAGGGCACGAACCACGTGTTGTTCGACCGATCGTAGCAAGGCTGGCATGACGCCCGCCACGGGACGCACGCTGCCATCAAGTGACAACTCGCCCATGACCAACACAGGCTTCTCCGCAAGCGCCGACGCATCAATTTTCTTGTCTGCGGCCAGAATGCCCAAAGCGATCGGAAGATCAAAAGCCGAGCCGTCCTTGCGCGTATCCGCTGGTGCGAGGTTTACAGTGACTGCACCCCTGGGAAAGTCAAACCCGGCGCGTTGAATTGCCGCACGGATTCGAACGAGCGATTCCTTGACTGCCCCGTGTGCCAGCCCTACGACATGGTGTCGAGGAATACCCGGTGCGATAACGATTTCTACCGTGACAAGTGGCGAACGCAGCCCGGTCGGACTTGCGCTCAACAGTTTGAAATATCGAATTCCTTTCTTCATCTCGATGGGGTCGAAACAAGGAATAGACCCACGGTTCTCGACGCGCAACCGGGTGGCGAGCCGACCTCATAGCCCGTAGTTTCACAGATCTTCCCGTTTAACCGCTTCATCATGCGATTCGGAATCACCGGAAATCCGAGCAAAGACAGCCTTTGGAAGCCCTTGGCCGACCTGATCCAAACATTTCAGGACTCGGGGTACTCCTATGTGCTGCATCCCCGTATGGCCGAAGTCCTTGCCCGCCATGACCTGCTTCGTGATGCAGAACGGGTTGCTGACAGCCCAGCTTCCTTTATTGAGCAGGCGGATATCCTGCTCTCTTTCGGTGGGGACGGGACGCTGCTCAACACGGTAGCCGCATTTGGCACAGCAGCCAAACCCATATTGGGAGTGAATCACGGCCGGCTTGGGTTCCTTGCAAATGTCGAAGGCGGCGCTCTCTCCCAGCGGCTCAAGCAGCTGGATGAAGGGGATTTTATCGTGGAGGAACGTCTTGTACTGCAGGCCGAGCGTGTCAATGGTCCGGCACTCCCCGTTCCTTGTGCTGTGAATGAATTCACTGTTCAACGCTCCGGGGCTGCCGGGCTACTCGCGATCAGGGTCCGGGTGGACGGCGTCGAGATGAATACGTATTGGGCAGATGGACTGATCATCTCTACTCCAACTGGTTCCACGGCCTATTCCCTGGCACTCGGTGGTCCCATCATGACTCCCGGATGTGGTTCCATCCTGATCACACCCATCGCTCCCCACTCACTGACCGTGCGACCGGTTGTGCTCCCGGAAACGGTGAACATCGAGCTCGAAGTGCTCGATGAAGATCGAACCTACATTTTCACTTCCGACGGCATCAGTGCAGAAGGAACGAGTCATCCAGGGCCGGTCCGCATCCACCGCGCCAAGCACCGGGTTCGACTCATCCGATTCAAAGACCAGGATTACTTCTCGACATTGCGGGGCAAGCTCATGTGGGGCGCTCGTAAGACCAACTGACGGTTCGGGTTGGCATTATTGCAGTGGCTTGAATTGTCAACCTCCGGTGAAACCGAAAAACGGAACCGCGCGTGGTTGCATGGGCTTCCGACACGAGCGTATATTCGTCGGCTCTCCCGGTCAGGTAGCTCAGTTGGTAGAGCAATGGACTGAAAATCCATGTGTCGGCGGTTCAATTCCGTCCCTGACCACACGCTGTAGCGCATCGATTTGTCATCGGCCGCCACAGTCCTCCACGGATTCCTCAAAGTCCGGGAGTTGCTTGCTGATCGAAGACGACCGTATCTTTTCGGCCGCTTCGTTTGGAAGCCGCTTCAACACACCGAAGCATCGGGTCCGGTAGTTCAGTTTGGTTAGAACGCCTGCCTGTCACGCAGGAGGTCGCGAGTTCGAGTCTCGTCCGGACCGCCCGATAAGAGCCTCATCCAGTCACACTGGATGAGGCTTTTTTTGTCCGTACCTCATTGGTTGCTTCCGGCAAAGGAATCTGTTGTCGTATATAACGGGAGGATCGGCCGCTGTGACGGTGTGATCAGCAGGCTCGGGGAATGCATAACAGGTAAGCCTGGTCTGTATGTGAACAGATAGGAGGATGTCAACGAGAACGTTCTCCGTAACATGATTCCGGTTTCCATCGCAATCTTAAAGGAGCGCTACGCATGAAAAGGGCATATTTCAACCCGATGACCACCTTCCTCTCTGCGAGTTTGCTTCTGCTGGCCTCTGCTTGTCAGACCGATATGGCCCCACCAAACATCATCTACATTCTGGCAGATGACCTTGGTTACAATGAAGTGGGAGCATACGGTCAGGAGATCATCCAGACCCCAACTCTGGATCAACTCGCACGAGATGGTATGCGGTTCACTCAGCATTACTCCGGAAGCCCGGTGTGTGCTCCCTCCCGCGGTTCCTTGCTGACAGGCAAGCATACCGGTACTGCTTACGTTCGGGACAACTTCGAAATGGGTGGATGGGGGCCAACCGAACCTGAAGGACAGCTGCCCTTGCTGGACGCTGAGGTAACCATCGCCGAAATGCTGAAGCCAGCAGGATACGCAACGGGCTTTGTCGGAAAGTGGGGCCTGGGAGGCCCGGAGTCAGAGGGTCATCCCAATAATCAAGGATTTGATCGCTTCTACGGATATCTGTGCCAACGCGTAGCTCACAACTACTACCCTACCCATCTTTGGAGTGACTCCGAAGCCGATTCGCTGGACAATGGAGCCTGGTTCGCCGCTCACCAGACCCTGGATACGCCGCTTGACACGGACCAGGACTATTACGATCGGTTTGCAGGGAATGACTACGCTCCCGACCTGATGCGCGAGGCCGTAGTGGACTTCATTGATCAGCATGCTGACGAGCCTTTCTTCCTCGTTTTTGCTTCGCCTGTGCCTCATCTGGCCCTGCAAGTGCCTGAAGAGTCCCTTGAAGCGTATCCCGACAGTATGGACAATGGTCCATTCCTGGGTGGGCCCTACCTGCCTCATCCTCGTCCCAAGGCTGCCTATGCCGCCATGATCACCCGCATGGACCAAGATATCGCTGTGATCCTGGAAAGACTGGAAGCCCATGGCATCGATGACAATACCATCGTCATGTTTTCATCTGACAACGGCGCCACATATGTAGAAGGATCGTATGCAGACTATTTCAAGTCCGTCGGCGAATTCCGAGGATTGAAGGGCAGCGTCTTTGAAGGCGGAATCCGCGTTCCCATGATCGTCCGTTGGCCCGGACACGTGGAGGCAGGATCCACGACTGACCACGTTTCTGCCTTCTGGGACATCCTGCCAACCATCGCCGACATCGCCGGTGCTGACATCCCCGATGCGATTGACGGCGAGTCCTTTCTGCCTACACTGCAGGGCCATGGTCAGTCAGAGGATCGATCTCCCCTGTACTGGGAGTACCATGCGTTTGGTGGCATGCAGGCAGTTCGCATGGGTGATTGGAAAGGGGTCCGCCTACAGATTCGGCGACAAGAGGACAGTCCGGTAATGCTTTTCAACCTGCAAGAGGATCCGTCTGAAGCCCAAGATGTCTCGGCTGATCATCCCGATGTGGTGACGCAGATCCGGGCCATCATGGACGCACGCACCCCGTCTCATCTGGATCGCTGGAATTTCATCCCAGACCAGCCATCGGGAGATACCATCCTGCCGTCTTCTTCAGATTGATTCCTTTATAGTCCGGATCAAGGTGATTGTCCTGGACGGACCGGCTGTGTCCACGCCCGCTGCCGTTCCATATCCATCACCGGACGGTCCATCACCTGGTCTGACGTCACCCTGGCACGGACATACAGGAATTCGTCTGTCACCTCGAATGTCGCCTCAATACCGTCTGTGCGCTGCAAGAGACGGCCTACCTCGTCACTGTAGCGGTAGGTGATCAGGTCCCCGGTATCCGGATCCGTTACAGCAATAGGCGTCGGATCATGATCTGCGGTGGTACCGAAATACTCAATGGTGTAGGAAACTCCGTCTTCGGGCTGAACGGAAACATGGTAGCGGGTACCGTCAAAGGAAACATCTTGTAAGCTCACCCCGGAAGAGGCATAAAAGTGTCCGCTATCCATGGCCTCCAATACCGCGTCTGACGTCAGCTCGGAAGTCCTGACCATCACCCACCCACGCCCAACATTGGCCCGTGAGGGCGCATTCTCCTGGTAGTGGTGTGCGTCATCCGTTCCGATTCCAAACATCATGGGCCTGCCATCCCGTAATCGAATCGTATTGACCACGTCCCACATCTTCTCCGTTCCGTGCCGCAAAGAGTCTCCGTGGTTGAAAACCGCTGGGTGGCCGTTGAAGACCTCAAAAAACCTTTCTCCATCAATCAGCGCCAATTCATCTGCCCGTATAGCCCAGCCAAAGTTGGGATGATTGATATGCGGCATGACACGCTGCTGCAAACGTTCCCCTTGATCAAGAATGGCATTGACGTTGTTTTGCATCACCTCAACGACGCTTTGCCCCCCTTGCGGCTCGATGTATTCCGCAATATTCGTGGCATTGACGTGAATCGGCTTACCCTCTACCCGATCGGTGACTTCTTCTGCCCGCATCATCAAAAAGGAATCGGGCTTCTGAAATCGCTGGGCGTACTCTTCCCACGTCTTGAGCCGGACACGAACCGTATCTGCGCCTTGCTCCCACTCAACCCAGCCCTCGGGACTTGCTTCCAGATACCGTTCAAATGTCTCGAAACGAACAGTACCCTTTGGAATAGTCAGCCAACGTTCGCTGTCCGCAATCGTGTTGTGGTCGGAAATGGCCATAAAAGAGTATCCATTTGCCTCATACCAAGCGGTTATCTGCTCTGGAAAGTCATCTCCATCTGACCAAAGCGTATGCGTATGCAGGTTGCCTTTGAACCAGTCCAATTCAGTCTCGGAAGCCGTTTGGCATCCGGTGAGCACGAGTAAAACGAGGAAAACGCAGGCAATGAGGCGAGTCATGATGAGCGGGCAAGTTTATGGACTGCAGCCGGACCGTGATTGAACAATATATCCAGACTGCTCATGTCTGGGTGAAAGCCATTGTAATTCTGCTGATAAACCGGATGTTCAAAGGGATCGGTGACCAAAGGCGCGATGATTGACGGGTCCCGATCGGGCTCTGCCAGTACGTCATCAGGCTCCAGCCATCGGACGGGGTGCTTCAACCAAGCCAGAATCAGTTTCAAAGCGGCATGATTCAGCGCTCCTACCGTTTCGTATCGTGTCGATAGCAGATCTGTCAGATCCGGAGCGTAGTGCTCATAGAATGGCGTCGTCGAGTAGTTGTACTGCAAAGCCTTTACGTGCCGCTTGCGCCATCCATCGTGATACGCTATCCGCGTGTTTCGGATGGCTTCTCCCGTTTGACCGCGCTCTACGGGTACCGTAATCCACTGCCACCCGTCCGCGTTGCGCAATCGTGTCCGATTCTGCCAACTTTGCCTTGAAAACAGCCGATCGCTTCGCCAGACGATGCTATCCATCGTAAGAATTGGCAGCAGCGTCTCCAGTCGGGGCAGGTATTCAGGGGTTACATCCATCGCGATCAGGTATCCTATATTGCTGAAGCTACGAACGAGTACACCAGTGCGGTGAGCAATCAAAGAACATTTCCTCCAGCCTTGGGCCCAGGCGCCACCATTGGTGTTATCGCGCCAGCATCGGCGCCCCGAGACACGACTGCGATTTCCGCTGGTCTGGAAGGCCTGCAAAGCGCCGGATTCCACGTGCTCACCGGACGGGAGTCCTACGAGGCCGTGGGCTACCTGGCAGGAACCGATCAGGAGCGCCTGGATGAGCTTCACCGCATGATGTCAGATGACACGCTGGATGCACTTATTTGTGTCCGCGGCGGGTATGGCGTGCTTCGCATCCTGGATCAAGTCGACTTTTCGCTTTTGGCGGCCTCCCCCAAATTGCTCGTCGGTTACTCGGATATCACGGCGTTGCAGCTTGGTCTTTTCAAGCACACGCAAATGGCCAGTGTCTCGGGCCCTATGGTCGCCTTGGAATGGCGCGACCCGGAAGGACTCAGTTGCCGCCATTTTCTGGCCTTGACCCACCATGCTTTTGAGCCGGGCCCTATCGATCCTGATAGAAATCAGGAAACGCTTGTAGCAGGCTCTGCCGAGGGTGTACTGCTCGGTGGCAACCTCTCGCTGATTACCCGCCTTATAGGTACCCGCCATCTACCTGATTTGAAGGGTGCCATCCTGTTTCTGGAGGAGGTTGGTGAGACGCCATACCGGGTTGATGGCCTACTGGCTCATTTGCAGCTTGCAGGCATCCTGGATGAACTGGCAGGTATCGTGTTGGGTGGATTCACGGATGGCGAAGTGGAGCACGGTAAGTCGTCCCTGACCATGCAGGAAGTGTTCGAGGACTATTTCGGAGACCTGGGAATACCCGTTGCCACGGGATTGCGCTATGGCCACTTCCCTGATAAAGTCGCCGTGCCGGTTGGCGTCCGGGCGCGGCTTGAGGCCCGTGATAGTGGCGAAGCGGTCTTGTCTGTCCTTGAAGCCCCGACGCGCTGAGGCACCGTCCTGGACATTGCTTTAATCATAAGCCTGAAAACACGCACATTTCATGCGGGGCGGGATGTTCGTTGTGGCCTTGATTTGTAGGTTGCATTCCTCGTTGCAAGGCCCCTTTCACCCCGTCGCTTCCGACGTATGAAAATCGCGATTTTTGCATCCGGCGGAGGCTCCAACTTTCAAGCCATTGCGGATGCGTGCGAATCCGGACACATTCCAGGACAGGTCGTCCTTTGCGTAGTCAGTCGAGCTGACGCGGGCGTGATTCAGCGAGCAGAACGGATGGGTATTCCGCAAGTGGTTCTCCAGGGATCAACCGCCGAGTGGGCACCTGCCGTCTTGAAACAGCTTGAGGAGGCCTCGGTGGATCTCATCGTCCTCGCCGGTTTCATGAAGATGATTCCTATGGCACTGATCGGGCGTTTCCCAGGGCGGATCCTGAATATCCATCCAGCCCTGCTGCCGAATTTCGGAGGCAAAGGCATGTATGGCATGCATGTTCACGAGGCAGTTATCGCTGCTGGAGAATCCGAATCGGGCGCAACCGTCCATCTCGTCGACCAGGACTACGATACCGGACCCATCGTGGCGCAATCCCGCGTTCCCGTTCTTGCGAATGACAACGCGGAAGACCTGGCAGTCCGGGTTTTGAAAGCAGAGCACGTGCTCTACCCGGACGTCATTCGAGCGTTTGCCGAAAACCGTGTTCGCGTAAGCGGCACCCACATTACCATAGACCCTCCCCGTCCGTGAAAGGACGAACATCTACTCCTTTACCAAGATGATCCACGTCAAAGATCTCCCCGAGCCCTCTGATCGATACCCTATCCGTCGCGCCCTGCTCTCTGTCTTTGACAAAACGGGAGTCGTTGATCTTGGGAAAGCTCTTCATCGTCACGGCGTGGAGCTGATTTCTACAGGCGGAACAGCCCGCGCTCTTTCCGAAGCAGGCTTGCCTGTGACTTCTGTTGACTCGCTGACCGGGTATCCTGAGATTCTGGGCGGTCGGGTCAAAACCCTGCATCCAGCCGTCCATGGCGGCTTGCTGTCCCGTCGTACGGATGACGAGGACCAGGTCGAATTGAAAGCACAGGGAATTGAAGAAATCGACTTGGTCGTCGTCAACCTGTACCCGTTTGAAGAGGCCACATCTGGCGATGATGTCACCGATGCCGTTGCGATCGAAAACATTGACATCGGTGGCCCAACCATGATTCGAGCAGCCGCCAAGAACTTTTTCTTCGTCGCGGTCGCCTGTTCAGCAGAGTGGTATGACGACATCATATCGGAGATGGATGCCAACGAGGGCACGCTGTCCATGGCTACGCGCCGCGGTCTTGCTGCTGCTGCTTTCGATCACACAGCCGTGTATGATACGGCCGTGTCTGCCTACTTCCAGGGTGCCGCTGCGTCACTTGCAATCGACGCTCCGCTTCAACAGACCCTCCGCTATGGCGAAAATCCTCATCAACAGGCGGGGCTCTTCGGTGACTCCTCGGGGCTGTTTGAAAAGCTGCATGGAAAGGACCTCTCCTTCAACAACTTGCTTGACCTCAGCGCGGCGTTGACCATCATCGACGAGTTTCGCCATGCGGATCCAACGGTGGCCATTCTCAAGCATACCAATCCGTGTGGCGTTGGTACGGCAACCGATCTGGAGTCGGCCTACCACAAGGCATTTTCTACCGACCGTCAGTCCCCCTTCGGTGGTATCGTGGTGGTTAACCAACCCCTTGACCTCGCTACAGCGGAGGCTATCGACAAGGTTTTCACGGAGATTATCATCGCCCCTGAGTTTGGTGAAGGGGTATTGGATTTCTTGATGCAGAAGAAGAACCGTCGTCTGGTCAAGATGCTGAGATGGGCCTCTGAAGAGGATGGGATGGATATTCGGTCGGTTGTGGGCGGCTTGTTGGTTCAGGACCGTGATGACGTACTGCCGTCTTTCGAAGACCTTAGAGCCCGCTGCTCGGTGCCTACAAAGCGTCAACCGACCGAGGCCGAATGGAAAAATCTCGACTTTGCCTGGCGCGTCGCCAAAAACGTCAAGAGCAACGCTATCGTCTACGCGAAGGATGGGCAAACCATCGGTGTAGGTGCCGGTCAGATGAGCCGAATCGATGCGTCGGAGATTGCCGTCTCAAAGGGGCGTAAGTCCGAGCTGAGCTTTGATGGATGCGTAGTCGCTTCAGATGCCTTCTTCCCCTTTGCGGATGGATTGCTGGAAGCTGCCAAGAATGGCGCAACGGCCGCTATTCAACCTGGGGGCTCGGTCCGGGATGAGGAAGTAATCGCTGCCGCAGATGAGAACGGCATTGCCATGGTCTTTACGGGCAATCGGCACTTCCGCCACTGATCCGCAATGACGATATTCCGTCAACTGGACAGAAGTCATGAATCGGATTTGGGAACGTACGAGAGACTGGGTACTGCTCAGTGTGCTGATCGTGTCATCGCTGGTGGTCATGCTGACTGTCAACGAGGACATGCTGCGCGGCCTGCGCGCCCGCTCACTGGAAGCCACCGCATCAATCGAGTCCTTGTTCGCCGGTCTCGGACGCTACGTCCGAGCGCTGGACGAGAACGAAGTCCTTCGTACACAGAACATTGACCTGGCAAATCAGGTCGCCCTGATGCGGAGTGCACAAGCTGAGAATCAACGTCTCGAATCCATGCTGGCGCTGGCTGACACGTTGAATTATGAGGTGCTGGCCGCTCGCGTTTCAGCCAAGGACATCACGTCGGAGCGGAATTTCCTGACCATCGACGTCGGCCGAGAAGACGGTATCGAGGAAAACATGGCTGTCATCGACCCCTCTGGCATCGTGGGAAAGGTTACGCTGGTTGGCAACGACTACTCTCGCGTCATGACCTACCTGAACGCCGACTTCTTTGTCTCGGCCAGCGTATTGCCGTCCTTGACCGATGGTATCGTGCGCTGGGATGGACGTCGGTTTGATCGACTTATTTTGGAGCATGTGGTGCGCTCCGCCCCGGTGACCAGCGGCAATCTTGTCGTAACCAATGGCTACTCTACCTTTTCCCAGCCAGGCTATCCTATTGGTGTTGTGGATACGGTGTTTGCCGAACCGGGCACCAGTACCTGGATCATTCATGTGCGGCCGAATGCTCGACTGGACAACTTGAGCCATGTATTTGTCGTTCGTACGCCCTCAGATAATGCCGTTGATCCGGCACTGCTTCCCGATGATGGTTTCTGATCTTACGGGCATTGTCCATTTCATCCTTGTACCCACTCCAACGCTGTCATGACCAGACGCCTCGCCTCACTGAGTATTTTAATCGCAGGCGCATCGTTCGTTTTCTCCGCGTCCGCTCAGACCAATACGACGACCGAGCTTCGAGGTGCAATCGACGAAATCGTTGCTGAGGGAGGGATTCAGAATGCCTGGTGGACCATCCTCGTTTGGGACGCCGAAACCGGTAACTCGCTGTATGAGAGAGATACGGGGCGCAGTTTCATTCCAGCATCCAATACCAAGCTGTACTCCACCGCAGCAGCGCTCGATATCCTCGGTCCGGACTTTCGATTTGAAACCAGGCTCGAGACCGATGGCACCCTTCAGGATGGTGTGCTGAGCGGCAACCTGATTGTCATCGGCTCTGGCGACCCCGTGATCGGGGGACGCTTCACAGATGGCGATATCACGGCATACTTTCGAAGCTGGGCCGACTCGTTGAAAGCACTCGGAATTCGATCCATCGATGGACACGTTATCGGCGACGATGATGCTTTCGACGAGGAATACATCGGCTACGGATGGCAATGGGACGATCTTCCTTGGTGGTATGCAGCAGAAATGAGCGCGCTAAGCTTCAATGATAATTGTGTCGACATCCGTCTGGAAGCAGCCACCGAGGGAATGCCTGCCGTGCTTTCCTGGGAGCCGATGATGACGAGCTATGTCACCACGCGAAATGAATCCATCACGATAGGACCTCAGAACGGCATTGAAGAGGACTATTTCCGGGTACAGGGCACCAATGACTTCATTATCGCCTCGAAGGTGCCTGAAGGACGCACAGAAGTCGAGTCCCTGTCAGTTTCCAATCCGACGGCCTTTTTCGTGCACGTCCTGAGAGAAGTACTTCTCTCAGAGGGAATCGCAGTGCGTGGGCGATCCGTGGATATTGACGAACTGGCCATCAAGCCATCCCGGGATGAATATCAGCACCTTTTCAGCCACTTCAGTCCTTCCCTAGGCGACATCGTGGTACCGCTCAACAAGCGGAGTCAAAATCTATACGCCGAGCAGGTGCTTCGTGCCGTTGCGGTTGCAAAGCTTCCCACCGAAGATGAACCAGCTGCGGGATCGGCTGCTCTTGCACTGGATCGAGCCCGTAAACAGACGTTTGGAGCAGCAGGGATGGACACCTTGCGCCTGCAGCTGGTCGATGGATCAGGGCTAGCGCGACAAAACCTGGTTACGTCAACCATGACCGCCCGGTTATTGCACTACATGTGGCATCACGAAGATGACGCTACCCGAGAGGCCTTTATCACCTCCCTCCCAATTGGCGGTGTGGATGGAACACTATCGTCTCGCATGCGCGATACAGCGGCAGAAGGCAACGTCCGAGCAAAGACAGGCACGCTGGGTAATGTAGCCGCGCTGAGCGGGTATGTGGATACCGCCAACGGCCGAACGCTGATCGTATCCATGATGGCAAATCATTACACAGAATCGTCCCGGCGAGCCCGACTGGTTCAGGACCGAATCATGGCCGCACTCGCTCACCATACGTACGGCCTCCCTGACTGACTGGTCGAAACATGAGTCGTGTCTTGTGGTAAAGGCATTCATAGTTTCGCAGTATTGTTTGAATTGTTTTTCAGGGTTGTTATCGCATGAGTGAGCACGATTCCTCCCGCTCCTCCAATCGTATCCGCAGCACGACCGTCGTTGGCATCAGGCACAACGGAAAAGTGGTACTTGGCTCTGATGGCCAAGCCACCATGGGAAATACGGTCATGAAGGCCAGCGCCAAGAAAGTCCGTTCCCTTTACGATGGAGCCATCCTTTCGGGTTTTGCCGGAGCCACAGCAGACGCGTTTACGTTGTTCGAGCGCTTCGAAGAGAAGCTCCAGCAGTTTGGTGGTAACGTTACGCGTTCCGCGGTCGAGCTGGCAAAAGATTGGCGCACCGATCGGTATCTGCGTAGACTTGAAGCACTGCTTGCCGTCGCGGCCAAGGATCGCCTTTTGGTCATCAGCGGAACAGGCGATGTCATTGAGCCTGACGATGAGATTCTTGCCATCGGATCCGGTGGTCCTTTCGCACTCGCAGCGGCGCGCGCCATGGTGCGTCATGCACCGGACATGGATGCCAGAACGATCGTTGAGCAATCGCTAACGATCGCCTCGGAAATATGTATCTATTCGAACGATACACTTACGATTCTTGAGCTCGAGTAACGTTGGGCCACCTTCCCGCCCTTTCGGTTTTTATTGTCTTTAATTGAGGAAATTCAGAATGGCTGCACGCAAGTCTTCCTACCGTCCGCGTACCCGCAACGCCGTTATCCTGGTTGATTACACCAATGTATTCGGTGTGATATCCGAGCGGATTGATAATGACCAGCCGGATGCAGTGGTGCTGGATCTGGTGACATCGCTTAAGCGTCACGTTTCAGAGCACCTGAATCTGAGACCCGTACGAACGCTGGCTTTTGCCAATTTGCCACCCGGCACCATGCGAGGTCATCGTGCGACGGGAGCGTGGTTGGCCCAGGGAATCGAGCCGCATCTCTGCTATGCCCGTTCCAGGGACGAGGCAGCTGCCATCGAACTGGCCATGGAGGCTATGAAGCTTTCCGCCGAAATGGGTCCGGGTACAGCGTTCGTCGTACTCTCTGGCAATCAATGGTTCGTACCCCTCGTACAGCGACTTTTCCGCTCGGGTCACTTTGTCTTGATGGCCACACTCGAGTCGCCATCGGCTCAAGATGATCTTCCCGCTGATTGCCAGGATCTGTACTTGAGCGCAGATTTCCTCCTCGGAGGTCCTGGTCGCAAACTTGACCTTGCTTCGGATCAAGACGAAGATTCTGAAGGAGAAAGCCAGCGTCCGACCGAAACGGTTGCCATCACGGATACTGCTGTGCTGAAGACTCTTGGCATCATCGAATCCTATTTCGGCCAATACGAAGAAATCTATCTGACCCCGCTTCTGCGCAAGCTTTCGGAAATCATCGATGATCCGGATGAGGAGCCAAAAGTCTTGATCAACGATCTAGAACAAGTTGGGGCTGTCTGGTTGGAAAAGAGACGTGGCTTTCCTCACAACTACACGGTCCTCCTCATGAACATGGAGCATCCGGATGTAGCTGAGATCAAGGAATCCTCGCTGACCGATTCTGACGAATACGCGTCCTATGATGACGATCATGAAGATCAATCCGAGGCGAATGATGACTACTATGACGATTCCGACGGGAATTATGACGATGATGATGACGAATACCCATCGGACTGACACGTCCTATTGCAACTGAACATGTCCATTCAGAACGAACTTACCCCACACCAGATTGTCGCTGAACTGGACCGATATGTCATCGGTCAAAAGGAAGCGAAGAAGAGCGTTGCCATTGCGCTTCGCAACCGATGGCGTCGGCTCAACGCTTCAGCTGACATGCGCGAGGAAATTGTCCCAAACAACATCATCATGATTGGGCCAACAGGCGTCGGGAAGACCGAGATCGCCCGGCGGCTGGCCAAGTTGTCGGGTGCTCCGTTCATCAAGGTGGAAGCCACCAAATTCACCGAGGTGGGTTACGTTGGTCGCGATGTCGACTCGATGATCCGTGACTTGTGCGACATTGCCATCGGCATCGTGCGCGAGGAGCACACCGTCTCAGTTCAGGAGCGCGCTCGTGTGCTCGCGGACGAGCGCATCCTGGATATTCTGATTCCACCCTCGCCCACCAAGCCGACTATCCGCCCTCCATCTCCTGCAGCTGCAGCAGCCGGTGCAACCCCAACTGCCGGTCCGCCAGACGTTTCCTCCGAGGAAGATGCGCTCCGTCAGCGTACCCGGGAGAAGTTCAAGAAGATGCTCGACAAAGGAGACCTCGACCAGCGCGAAGTCGAAATCGAGGTGGCGTCCGACCAGTCATCAATGCTGCAGGTCTTCGGACCCATGGGCATGGAGGAGATGGGCGTCAATCTGCAGGACTTGTTTGGCAACATGGGCGGTAAACAGCGAAAAAAGCGTCGGATCCCTGTTTCCGAAGCACGCGAAGTCCTGACAGCCGAAGAGGCAGGTAAACTTATCGATATGGATAAGGTGACCCGCCAAGCCCTGGAGCGCGTCCAGCAATCCGGAATCGTATTCATTGACGAGATAGATAAGGTTGCGGCCAGAGGTGGCGCTGGCGGCAAAAGCGGTCCTGATGTGTCACGCGAGGGTGTTCAGCGTGACTTACTGCCTATCGTCGAAGGATCGAGCGTAAATACGAAGTATGGGATGGTCAAAACCGACCATATCTTGTTTATTGCCAGCGGAGCCTTCCATGTTGCAAAACCGAGCGACCTGATTCCAGAGCTTCAGGGACGCTTCCCGATACGGGTTGAACTGGACAATCTGACCGAAGACGACTTCTTCAACATCTTGACCGTTCCCCAAAACGCGCTGCTCAAGCAATACATCGCCCTCATGGCCTCAGAAGGCGTTACTGTAGAATTCAAGGAGGAAGCGGTCAAGGAAGTAGCCCGCATGGCCGCGGCCGTGAATGAAGAGGTGGAAAATATTGGGGCCCGACGACTGCACACCATTCTGACGACCCTTCTGGAGGACCTGTTATTCGACGTTCCCGATGCAATGCGCGAGGACTCTTTTGTAATTGATGACAAGATGGTCCAAACAAAGTTGTCCGCAGTGGTTCAAAATCGGGATCTGAGCCAGTACATCCTCTGACCGTATCCCTATCGTGAGTGCCTCTCCTTCTTCCCTCACCGTCCTGACCCAGTCAGCCGAATGCCGTGCGGCGTGGAAGGGTACTCACACGACCTGGACCAATCCCTCGCCCTTCCTCCATCCCGTTTTCCAGGATGGGCTGGAGCGTATTGTTACCTGGAAGCGTCTGGTTCTGACAACTCCGGGCGACGCGCTCTTGAGCACGTTTGTCCGGTCTCGGGGACTTGTTCGCGATCTGGTATTACCGCCTTTTCAGCCTTTTTCTGCCATCGGTCCAGTTGCAGATCCTCTCGACCTTATCCGACGGCTGAGATCGTCTCCGGATCTACCGTCAGATTGGATTCTTTCGATTACTCCGGAGCAATATGCAGCACTCCATCCAAAGACGATGGGTCGTGGTATTCGAGTGGTAGAACGATACACCTATCACCTGTCCAGTGGTCCTTTTGAGGTGGCTATTGCCTCTTGGTCCGCTGCCCAAAGGCGCCAGGTTCGAAAATCGGTGTCCGACTTTGTTTTCTGGTGCTCGCATGATCTGGCACGAACAGCTGGCTCCGAAGCCAAGAAGCTTGACGAGGTCATCCAACGTGCTGTTTTTCTGGCTGATTCTGCGTACCGCCGGGCGGGACGACGTCTTCCGCTCCCGCCAAGAGCGTTGGCTCGGTGGGCCAGGGATTTGGTATATGCAGGACTGGCACGCGTCTACGGCTTGCATGATCGGCATACGGGCGAAGTAGTCGCGGCCATCGTTGCCCTGCATGACGAGCGCACAGCATGGTATTGGATTGCTGGAAGCAAACCTGGGCCTGGTATGACTGTATTGATGGCTCATGTCCAGGATGAGCTTCATGCGGCAGGTATTGCAACGCTTGACCTCATGGGCGCGAATACCCCCGGCATTGCCGAATTCAAGCGACGGTTTGGCGGACAGCATGTGACGTACGCACACGTGTCGTCACGCTCACTTATTGGCGGATTGACCAATTCAATGGCCCACTTCCTGACGCGTCTTACTCAGAGTCGGACAACACAACGAATCTCTGAGCAACGATCGGAGGCGGACTGAATGGACGGACGGCATTCTTCCACACCGGGTTGGCAATGGGCTGCAGCATTGGCGGCAACCGCCCTATTTGTGTTCCGCTACGGATACGGCTTCGGGTACAGCGATCAGGATGAATTCCTGCCTTTGGCCAGCTTTTTACTGAATAGTGACGCCTTCGCGAGCGATTGGTTTGTTGCCATGCAGATCGAAGGATTCAGTATTCGCTGGCCAGTGGCCATTTTGGTCGCGCTTCCGAGTACCATACTTCCTGTTTGGGCCGTTGTGCTGGGCTGGCATCTGGCAACAGCCGTCGGAAGTTCATTGGCCGTGGTAAAACTCAGCTATCGGGTTTTCGGCAATGTTTGGTCCGCACTGGCAAGCGTCCTGGCCGTCATGGTGGTTACGACTCGTTGGAATCCAGGGGGCAATGACATCTTGCATGCCATGCTGGTGCCCTCGAGTATCGCGTGGTGCTTAATCCTTTGGGCTGTAGTACGCATGCACGAACGAAAAGCCCTGGCATCAGGGGCCTTGCTTGCCTTGGGAGCACTTTTTCATCCCTTGCTTGGCTTGCAAGCGGGAGGGCTCTTGCTGCTCATTGGGTTTTTTCTTCCGAAATGGCCTTGGTCTGCGTGGCGAAAGCAAGCCATTCCCATAGGGTTGGTCCTGATTCCGCTCGTTATTGTGCTTTCTTCCGTTGGTACCAGTACGGAAGAGGCAACCTACATCCTGACGCAGGTGCGGGCTCCGCACCACTACCTACCTGAGCTGTTCAACGTGAAGACCTGGGTTACGTTTTTTGCTCTGGTCTTGTCTGCCGGAGTGATCCTGGGCTGGGACTGGCAGCAGAATGCGAGTAGAGCGCCCTCATCAGGCGCGGATATTCAGGGCCCCCTCTCACGTTGGGATCGCTCGCTTCTGGCAAAAATACTGATCGTGCCTACCGTTGTATTGCTGGTCTCGCTCACATTGACTGCATGGCCATTCCAATGGGGTACTGCAGTCCGCCTTCAACCATGGGCGGTATCACCATTGGTGCGGGCAATATCCGCATTGGTCATAGCCGGAGCCGTGGCATCGTGGCTCAACGATCGTTGGACCAGTCTCGTACGGTCAGACACACCTCGTACGTCAAGTGCGCTGAACATTGCCTTACCACTGCTCGCACTCGTAGCTCTTTTGATGGCCTTCGCAGGCAAAGGAAATGACATCAAAGGCGTCTCGTCGACGAACCAGGAGGTGTTCGAGTGGTCGCGTGAAAACGCGAATGAACGGGCAGTATTCGTTATCCCGCCATCCATGACGGGATTCCAGTTTGGAAGTCAGCACGCTCAGTATGTGTCTTTCAAGTCGTTCCCTTTTGCGCCCGAGCCCACACTGGAGTGGCGCCAACGACTTCATGAGATCGCTCCGACAACAGACTTACCCGGTGGCCTGGCTCTACTTGCCAGACTCGATAGTGCCTACGACGCCCAAACCGTCTCAGACATGCGACTATTTGCTGCGGAGGCCAACGTGGATTACTTCGTCCGGCCTGTCGACGATCCAGCTGACTGGTCTGCAACCCTTCAGCCCGAGTGGTGTGGAGCGCAGTGGTGTGTATTCTGGGCAGGCCGTATTCTCACGCAACCCGTTCGCCCCCCTGCTTCGTGACCCTTCGCAAACGCATACTCGCCTTGTTTGAAGACTCTGCTTTCAGGGCGCCTGTCTTGAAGCTGCTCTCGGGTAATGGGATTGCTTTTGTAATCGCCTACCTGGCCCAAATCGTCCTCCTGCGACTGTATCCGGACGAATTCTGGGGAATTGCCGATTACGTAACGGCCTGGGTTTCCATTCTGGCTCCTGTCGCCTCGTTGCGGTATGAGGACGCACTCATGCTGCCACAGGACCGTCGAAAAAGCGCTCATGCTTACCTGCTGACGGTATCCTCCGTCATGGTATTCTGTTCGGTGCTTCTGCTTGTTCTCAGCACGTCTGATTCGGCGATGAGCTTTTTCGCCAACAAAGGCGGACAATGGATGCTCATTTTACCTATGGCTCTGATGGCCAATCGACTTGCCAAGATCACGGAGTTGTGGCTCAGTCGCCAGGAGGCTTTTGGTCGCATTTCCGCGGCACAAGTCACTCAGGCCGGTTCGATGGTGGGTGTCCGTTTGATCTCTGGGTTCATCAAACCAGGCCCAGGTGCTCTGGTTTGGGGGTTCGTGGTCGGATTCGCGCTTTCTTTCGTGTCCATGAGTCGCAAGACCGTGGTGACACTACGAGCATCTTTCTCGGGCAGGCCATCGTGGACCGAAATCAAGGCCGTCGCGCGTCGTTACCGGCGCTTTCCGCTCTTCACCATGCCAGCGGCAATGATCAGTGGATTGATTACCCGCTTACCCATTCTGTTCATCCCGGAAATCTTTGGCATGGCTGTTCTTGGCCAGTATTCCCGAGGGTTCAGCATCTTATTCGTACCACTGAGCCTGCTGGCCGCATCCATCGCTCAGGTGTTCTTTGTTCGAGCGGTGGAAGCACACCGGGACGGAGGTCTTGCAGCGTTCACCGGAAACGTCCATGCCCGTCTCGTACTCATGGCATTTTGGCCTACCGCGGTGTTGATGGTCGCCGGAGGCGACATTTTCGCTACACTATTCGGGGAGGACTGGCGGCCGGGTGCTACCTATTTGTCCTACGTTGCTCCATGGATTCTCCTGACCGTTGTCGCCTCGCCACTCACGCGCCTTTTCGACGTCCTTGAGCGACAGCGATTAGAACTTCTCATTACGGTCATCAGCCTGATCGTTATTTCCTCCGCTTTGTGGCTCGGAAGTCGAGGCGAAGACATCACGAGGTTGCTGGTTTACCTGGGCGTAGGCGGTGCTCTGGTTCGGCTAGGTCAGATAATCTGGCTGCTTTCGCTGGCCGGATGCTCGCTCGGAGACATGGTGCGGCCCTATGTGCGATACATTGCGACAGGCGCTCCGTTACTGGCCATCGTCTGGGGTGTGGGAATGCTGGGCCTTCCTTGGTTGACTACACTTACAGGCGCCGTCTTTGGCATCGTTTTCCTCGCCGTTTCAGCCTTCCGCGAGAAGTTGATATGATGATCCACCTTATTCGTGCGCTGAGGATGCGTTCGGTCGCATCATGCGTGATCGCTTTACTGATCGTTGGATGTTCTTCGCCAGTGTCCGAAGAGCCTGATGATGCCGGCGAGCACATTCGCGTCATGACGTTCAACATTCGTTGGGCCAGTCCGAATGATGGTGCAAACAGTTGGGAGAGGCGCTCAGATTGGGTCGCAGCCTTGATTGACACCAGTGAAGCCGAAATTGTGGGGCTTCAGGAGGTCGTTTACCGCCAATTGGTCGATATCATGGCGGTTCAAACGCGCTTCGACTGGATCGGAGTGGGTCGTGATGATGGCCTTCGGGGTGGCGAATTTTCGCCTATTCTGTTTGATTCTACGCGCTTTGCATTGATTTCGTGGGATACGCAATGGCTTTCAGCGACACCGGATGAAGTGGGCAGTGTCGGATGGGATGCAGCCTTGCCGCGTGTTGCCACCCGAGCAACATTCCGGGACAAGACGACTGGGCGTGAAGTGCGCGTCATCAATACCCATTTCGACCATAGAGGTGTGCAGGCCCGACTCGAAAGCGCGCGTTTGATCCGCGATTGGAGCAGCTCATTCGATATCGCTTTGGGGGATTTCAATGTCGAGCCAGAATCTGCGCCGTACAAGGCTATTGTCCAGGGCGATTGGCAAGATGCAGGGCTGAGCCCGCCTACGTTGCCAGATGAGTCCGGTACCTTTCGAACATTCGATCCCGCATCGGAGACGTCCGTCCGTATCGATTTCATATTTCACCAACCCAACTGGCAGGTGCTGACATACGACGTCCTGGATCCCATCGTGAACGGAGCGTATCCCTCGGATCACCTCCCGGTTGTAGCCGACCTGAAGAATTCGGCTCATATGGTTGAGTGAACGCCACCTACTGAGCTGATCACAGGTACATAAAACAAAAGCGGCGCCATCCGGAGGATGACGCCGCTTGAGCGACCGATTCGTCTTTCTTGAGCGGGTGATGAGATTCGAACTCACGACCCTCACGTTGGCAACGTGATGCTCTACCACTGAGCTACACCCGCTTTTCAGAGTCCGCAATAATACGTCAGTCCAGTCACTCAGATCAACCCCGGAAGACCCTTTTACATGAAGATCACACTTGGGCGCCTTTCACCCAAAGTTGATTGCAGGTTGTCCACAAAAATCGACCTCTTGGGTGGCTCTGACCTACATTACTGCCCCCAACCAGAGCCCCATCCAGCTTAATTCATTTAGCTTTAAGACCTAGCCCATGGCGCATCTAATTGACGGAAAAGCCGTTTCTGCAGAAGTTCGAAGCGAAGTAAAAGAGGCCGTGGACGCGCGTATTGCTGCAGGCAAGCGGCCGCCTTATCTGGCCGTGGTGCTGGTGGGCGATGACCCCGCTTCAGCCTCCTACGTTCGAGGCAAAGCCCGCGCTTCCACTGAAGTTGGTATCGAGAGCGATACGCTTACTTACGACGCTTCCATTTCTGAGGAAGAGCTTCTCAAGGTGGTTGACCAGCTGAACGAAGATGATGGTGTTGACGGGATTCTGATTCAGCTTCCGTTACCTGATCACATCGATGATCGAAAAGTCATTTACGCCATCGACCCAGCCAAAGATGTTGACTGCTTTCACCCGGAGAGTGTCGGGACACTTGTTATCGGGCTGGACGGATTTCAACCAGCCACCCCGGCTGGAATCGTCGAATTATTGGAGCGATCCAATATTCAAACCAGCGGTGCGCATTGCGTAATCATCGGCCGCTCCAATATCGTCGGCAAGCCGCTGGCCAACCTGATGCTGAAAAAAGGACTCGATTCGACGGTTACGGTATGCCACAGTCGAACCAAGGACCTCCCTGGCATTGCTCGTCAGGCTGACATTCTGGTCGCTGCCATTGGTCGTGCTAATTTTGTCACGGCTGACATGGTAAAGCCCGGAGCAGTAGTCATTGACGTTGGGATCAATCGTGTGGATGACGCCACACGCGAGCGTGGTTATCGCTTGGTTGGCGACGTCGACTTTGATGCTGTCGAGCCTATTGCAAGCCACATCACGCCCGTGCCCGGTGGAGTCGGACCGATGACAATCGCGGTCCTATTACAAAACACGTTGCGAGCTGCCACTGGTAAATAGCAGGATCTCGTGTTAATGTCCTTTCGAATATGGATGGGTTTATCCATAGCCTGGCTTGGGCTTACCCATTTCTAATAAATGGATCTCAAGCATGATTTATTTCTGAGAATCGCTTGAGTAATCCTACTTGGTGACGATTCCTCACGTGTAGGCGCACGCATCATTCTTCGGAGCGCATTTCCGAAATGAGCGGGAAGTCTACGAGGACAACCAATCGACCGTCACCACCTTGCCTTTCACATCTCCCACCGACAGCCCGTTCCGGAGCGTCCGCGCGAAGCTACCGGGATCGCCACGTCTACTGGCTGCGATTCGCGTTCTGTTCTGCGTCTTCGCTCTGCTCTCCTGGGCAGGCGAATCGTATTCAAACCCATCTGATCCAGCGGTGGATCGTGGATATGCAGGTGGTGATGGCAGTCAGCGCGAGCGTGCAATGATGGGTCTGATGAATTCATTCCCCGAGGAAGTCGATCCGAATCGAGGCATCAACTACCTGGATATCCATGACAATTGGGCTTTGGCAGATCGGTTTTCGGACGAGGACTGGGACGGCCGCAAGCACGTGGATGAAGCGGGGATCCGGATTGCAGCGACGCTCCTGTTTACTTCGTTGGGCCCCCTGGTCATCCACGGTGGAACCGAGATGCTCCGGTCAAAAGGTGCAGCACCGCTGATGGAGATCGTCAAGACTACAGCCACTGGCGATTTGGCTTATCACGGTAAAAGGGATACGTACAATCACCGGAGAGCGAACCAGTTCGAATGGGAATATGCTGGTGCCAGCCCTGGCGAACGCCCCATGGACTACGCAGCCATGAATCGGTACTGGCAAGGTCTGATCGCGCTCAGAAACAGAGACGCAGGTGCCATTTTCCGGGTTGGCGGCCAGGTATCAGAGGAGCATTATCAATGGTTCGCTCCAGAGAATAATCAGCTTTTGGGCTATGTAGCTGGCGATGTGTTCGTGCTGATGAACACTTCATGGGATGCCGCTACATTTGATATCTCCGAACTTCCGGCAGGCACATGGATGCAGATCAGTGACGGCACGGTGTTCGTAGAAAATGGCTGCGAATGCACGCAAACAATCGATGCTCAGGGGCCTGCCAGCACAGAAACCATCGAGATTACCGTTCCATCACGCTCCGCGCCCATCTGGGTACGCTCCCAAGACTGACACCATTTCAGGGTTCGTTCGATCTACCCACGCTAGGAGATCACACAACCCTCGAAGGACTCGTCGTTGACAGTATAGCGGTATGAGATCTCTGCCGTCTTTTCGAGGATGCGCGACACCGAGCAGTACTTACCAAGGCTCAGTTCGATGGCGCGTTTGACTTTGGTGGCATCAATCTCGCCTTTCAGGATAAAATGGACTTCTACGGTCTCGTAGACCGAAGGAGACACACCGTCTGGCTTGGCCCCGGACACATCGATGGAGAATGACTCGATCTGCTGCCTTCCTTTTTGCAGAATGGATACGATGTCGACGCCGCTGCAGCCTCCAATGGCCATCATGAGCAACTGCATTGGCCCCACGCCATGCCCCTTGCCATCTTCGTATGCCGTCCCATCGTCAATGTCGATACTCTGCCCTTCGGCATTGGTCGCCTTGAAGTGGAAATCCGCCTCCTGGAGTTCAAGATGTACGTTGACTACGCCCATTACTTAAAGGATTCTAGGTTAGAGTAAGTCACATCCATTATTCGCCCGATAACCGTCTCCAGCTCCATTGCTGCAGCGACTCCATGGCACGATAGGCCGTCAGGTCATGTTGAACGGGCGTTATGGACACCCATCCGTTATCAACGGCCCAAAGGTCCGTATTGGTACCCTCATCCATATTGACAAACGTACCAGAGAGCCAGTAATACGGCCGATCGAACGGGTCCAATCGCTCTGAGAATTGCTCCTCCCATCGGGCCTGGGCCTGCCGCGTAATCATGAATCCCTTCAGTTGCTCGTAGGGGATATCTGGAATGTTCACATTCAGCAGAATGCCTGGAGGAAACGCATTATCCAGGACTTGCTGAACCACCTGTTGCGCTACGCGACCAGAAGCTTCGAAATCGCCACTTCCCCACCGACAATAAGAAAACGCGATGGCCGGAATACCAAGAATAGCAGCTTCAGTCGCTGCGCTCACCGTACCTGAATAGATGACGTTCACAGCCGTGTTGGGACCATGATTGATACCAGAAACGACCAGATCCGGTTGGCGAGGTACCAGTTTGTCGAGCGCCAGCTTGACGCAGTCGGCAGGAGTTCCTGAAACCGCATATGCTGTCAGCTGACCCGATGGACCGCGAAAGGGCCAGGGCCGTGCCCGAACGGGATCACGCATGGTTATGGCGTGACCTACCGCGCTCATTTCCTGCAATGGTGCTGCAATGATGACATCGCCAACTGCATCCAAGGCGGCGGCGAGGGATAGGATGCCGGCAGCTTCAATGCCGTCGTCGTTGCTGATCAGGATCAGCGGTCGTTCGTATGAATCAGCCATGCTTCAGGGTAACCAGACGCCTCAGTAGCTTTCGTCTTCGGACGGAAATGCCCCGGAGCGAACATCGTTGATGTACTGTTGGACATGCTCGCCAATTTGTTCATCCAAACGAGCGTACCGGCGAACAAAACGGGGATTGAAATCGGTGGTGAGACCCAATGCATCGTGGGTCACGAGTACCTGCCCGTCGCAGGAAGGGCCAGCACCGATACCGATGGTTGGGATGGATAGGGATTGCGTCACACCTGTCGCCAGGCTCGAAGGAATTTTTTCAAGAACAAGCGCGAAGACGCCCGCCTGTTCCAGAAGCAACGCATCCTCACGCAGTTCGTCTGCCTCAACTTCATCTCGGGCCCGTACCTGATACGATCCAAACCGATAGATACTCTGGGGCGTGAGTCCCAAATGCCCCATGACTGGAATACCGGCTTCCAGAATCCGCTCAACTGTCGGTACGATCGATCGTCCCCCCTCCACTTTGACGGCGTGCGCTCCAGACTCCTTCATCACGCGGACTGCCGAAGATAGTGCCTCTTTGGAGTTGCCTTGGTAGGTACCAAAAGGGAGATCAACTACAACCAAGGAGCGCTGAACCCCGCGAACTACACACTGCGCGTGATAAATCATCTGATCCAGTGTGATGGGTAGCGTCGTCTCGTGACCGGCCATTACGTTCGAGGCCGAATCGCCAACCAACAACACATCCACCCCTGCCCCATCCAAGATGCGCGCAGAAGTGTAATCGTAGGCTGTCAACATCGCGATGTTGACGCCAGAGGATTTCATGTCCTGAAGCGTCCGGGTTGTAACGCGGGTGACATCTTCCGGACCGTGCGGACTGGACGTTCTCGTGCTCATTCAATTGACACTCATGTGGGAATTGGTGCGATCACGGATCGATCGCAAGCATGGGAGGACGCGCAAACCAGGAGGGACGTTCGAACGACCTCATTCCATGCGGAGGGCCAATATAAAGACAGGCGGGCGCCCAAAGGGCGCCCGCCTGATTTGGAACCGGAATCCGGATCAGTTGACGTCAGAAACTTCGTCCTCGTCAACTTCAATCCCCAGGCTACGTGCGATATCAAGGTTGATATTCACAACGCGTTTCGGATTCACGTAGAGCAGCGCGGGCGAACGAACGACAATGTCGAGGCCTTTTTCCTGCGAGATAGCATCGATGGCATCCTGGACCTGCTGAAGCAAAGGAGCCATCAATTCATCCTGGCGAACAGCAAGTTCTTCGTCCTTGGCAGCTGCTGAATTCTGAATCTCCTGCTGCAACGTAGCCAATTCAGCTTCGCGTTCGGCACGACGTTCCTCTGAGAGAAGCGGCTGCTGGCGCTGGTAGCGATCAACGCGCTCCTGGAAGTCTTCAGCCAGTGCCTGCAGAGCTTCCTGGCCGGTGCGGTACTCAATGGCCATCTGCTGCTGAATCTGCTGGTACTCAGGCATGTACGTAATGATGATCTCCGGATCAGCATAACCAATCTGAATAGACTGGGCTTGCGCATTGGTCGAAAGGAGACCTGCCAGCAGGATTGCGGAGAGAAATGAGAAAATCGAGGTTTTCATGGTGTGCTTTTTCCTCCGGGTCATATGAGTCCGGCTCTGAATGACGGCAGGCAGCATGCCTGCACTGGATTATTGAAAGGTGAGTCGTTTAGCCGCGAGTACTCTCAACGTCTATGCCAAGTTCTCTGAGAACAGTGTCCGAGAGATTGTACTGGTCGCGCTTGAACATGAACAGGAAATCTCCCGCCGAATCGAATATGTAATCGTATCCCTCGGATGTAGCCACTGTGTTGATGGCTTGCAGGATACGCTCTTGAACCGGCCGCATAAGCTGCTCCTGCTGGAGAAAGATGTCGCCCTCAGGCCCGAAATACTTCACCCGCAAGCGTTCGAGATCTTCCTCTTCTTGAAGGATTTCCTGGCGGCGGCGCTGACGCTCCTCATTCGTGTAAAGCAGCTCACGAGCCTGATATTCGCGGAATTTGTCATCGAGCTCAGCTTTCGCCTCGTCAAGTTCCGTTTGCCAGGTCTGCGCCATCCGGTCCAGCTGCTGCTGGATAGTGGCATAATCAGGCATGTTGTTCAGGATGTAGTCCGAATCGATGTAGCCAATCTTTTGCTGGGCTTGGGCCGTTCCCGCCGCAAGCGTTACAAAGACCAGCCCGAGGGCGACAGCAGAAATACGGAATAAAAATCGCGTCATGATGAAATCGTCCTCCCGTTGGTAGTCAGACGGTTGTACCTGGTTGTCCTGAATCGTGGACTGATGTGCCCGTTACTGTCCGAATCCTTGACCCAGACTGAACTGGAACGTCCACTTCTTTGAACCGTCGTGTTTGGAGTTGATGGGCTCGAATTCGTCATAGTTGTATCCATACGCCATCTCAACCATCCCCAGGATGGGTAAGAAGAAGCGCATTCCCAGACCGGCGGAGCGGTACAGGTCAGTAGGGTTATATGAATCGAATCCGTCCCAGGCATTTGCTGCATCAAGAAACAAATATGGTACCGCTTGTAGCTGTTCAGATCGAATTGCTGACCAACGAAGCTCTGCGGAGTACTTGTTCAGGATACGCCCACCAAACGGATCGTTATCATCACTTCGTGGTCCGAGGGCTCCGAGCGGGTAGCCTCGCATGTACACGATGTCTTTACCGAAGTACGAGTAAAAACCCTGAGTTTCGAATGGTGACCCACCAACGATGAACCGCTCGAACTGAACTTCCTCACCGGTGAGCGATCCGATATATCCGTAGTCGGCTGTGAAGCCGAGTGCGATTTTGGGTGCGACGGGTGTATTCCACGAGTTGCTCATTCGCCATTTGTGGTACTGAATGAGATTGCCAATCGGTGGAGCAATTTCAAGCGAGAGGTTGAATCGCGAGCCAGAAGAAGGGAAAAGTGGATTATCCGTGTTGTTGCGGGACAATGACTGCGTAAACGTCACTTCCTGGCTCACCCCAGTCGGAAGCGTCGAAATCCAATCTCGGTTGTCGTAATACTGGAATCCGATCTGGGTGGATGTGCTGAACCAAGGATCTGGCCACTTCAGTCGCTGGGTGTAAAACACACGTTGTGAAAACGTCAGCAGCTGTCCTGCATCGTCATCCGAGATGTAGTACGTGTATCCGGAAATACGGGAGAAAGACGTCGAGAAACCAAGCTGTCGGGGTTTACCTCGGAACCATGGCTCAGTAAACGAAAGCGAATACTGCTGATACCTTCGGCCATTGGTCTGGATACCGACTGAGAACCGCTGACCGTCTCCCGCCGGCAGAGGTTTCCACTCATCCCCTTTCAGCACGTTTTGGGCTGAGAAGTTGTTGAAATTGAAACGGAGCATCAGGATGAGCCCGAAACGTCCCCACGTTCCGGAGAGCTCCAACTGATCCGTCCCTGTCTCCTCAAGATTGTACGACAGATCAACCGTCTTGCTTTCTTCCCGGATATCCACGCCTGGACCACCGGCCAAGGACTCTTGCGTGAAATAGTTCAGTTGCATCAGGCGTCGAATCGACTCCTGAATCTGGGTTCGGGAGAAGGTGCTGCCCGGAATCGTCGTCAGCTCACGACGGATCACATGATCTTTCGTTTTGGAGTTGCCTGCGATACCGATGGTGCCGTACTCGTAGACTTCCCCTTCGAAGACATCGAAAAGCAGATCCAGGCTGTCTTCTTCTACCGTGATGATGGGCTGCACGTTGAACCGCATGTGCCCATTGTTGAAGTAGAGACTTGAAACGTCGTTGTTTTTACCGACGCCGTACAAGTTCTCCGACAGTTTCTTGGAATTGTAGGTGTCACCCGAGATCATGCCAAGACGCTCTGATAGCTGAGCGTCCGAATACAAGGTGTTGCCTTCCCAACTGATGTCCCGAATGTGGTAAAGCGGACCTTCCCTGACGTCCAGCTCAATAACCATGTAGGGATTATCTCCCTCTTCATTTTCGATATACACCGAGTCACGAAGCACCTCAGCATCGTAGTAACCGCGCTCGTTGTATCGCTCTACGATGCGACCCATATCCTGGGCATATTCGTCCTGCTTCAATTTTCCGCTTCGCCAGAATCTCCAGCCACCTTTCGGTTTCGTCTCCATTGCGGAAACAACGGCATTCTCGGACAGCCCGTCGCTTCCATTTACAATCACCTCCTTGACCTTGACCTTTGGCCCTCGATCGACCTCGAAGGTCAGCGACCCGGTATTGTCTTCGTGTTCTTCGCGCTGAATCTCCACAGAGGCCAGCGGACGACCCTTCTCAGCGAAGAACTCCTCAATGATCTGGACACTTCGGGCAATACTGTTTTCGTGTACCGGTCCGCGAGCCACCAACGGCACTTCCTTGCGGAGGTCCTTGGCGTGTCCCTTCTTGATACCCTCGAATTCATAGGCTCGCAATTTCGGCACTTCACGCACGCGAATGACCAAGTAGACGCCCTGCCCGACCTTGCGCTCCTGGACAATCTGGACATCTTCGTACGTCCGTAGCCGGTAGATGGCACGAATGGCATCTCCCAGGGCGGGATCACCTGGCACGGTCAGGCGCTGTCCTACCTGAAGGCGGGACGTTTGCTGGATGAAGCTATTGGCATATTCGTCGGAGGCTCCCTCAACGGAGATTCCGAGAATTTCAACGATCTCAGGAGAAATACCAGACGTCAGGCTGGGGACCTGGGTGCCGGCACCGCTTTGAGCCGCCGCTGGCGACGCACTGAACAGGATGGCCAGTACAATAATGAGGGCTCTCAGACGCATGTAAGGGACTTTTTCGGTTTCTTCAGAATCCTTCTTCACAAGTGGGCCTGTGAACGGCGCGCCCGCGAAGGGTGTTTCCGGTTCGATGCGGCAATCACGTGTATGGATGAAACGCATGGCCGAGCCGCATATTGCCTGCTTCGGGTGGTCTACTGCTCATTCAAGACAGCGCCAAAACGACGCTCACGGTCTTGAAAATCCCGAATCGCCTGGAAAAGATGCTGACGACGGAAATCAGGCCAGAAAACGTCAGCAAAGTGAAATTCAGAATATGCCATCTGCCAGAGCATGTAATTCGAAATGCGCTTCTCTCCTCCGGTACGGATCAACAAGTCAGGGTCGGGCATCGATGCAGTGGACAATTCGCCTGCAATCGTTTCCTCTGTGATGTCCTCAGGGGCCAACTCCCCCGCCTGTACCCTGGAGGCCAGACCTCTCATGGCCGTGGTAAGATCCCACTTCCCACTGTAGGACAGGGCCAGCGTCAACGTCATGCGGGTATTGCCTGCCGTCTCTTCCATCAGCGCGTTCAATTCATCCTGCGCCCGCTCAGGCAATTGATCGATGGATCCCACTGCGTTGAGCCGGATGTTGTTCTCATGAAACGTTCGGGCTTCTTTCCTGAGCGCTTGAATCAAGAGCTTCATCAGCGCCGAGATCTCTGTTACCGGCCTTTTCCAGTTCTCCGTTGAAAACGTGTACAAGGTCAGGTGGGAGATGCCCAGTTCAGCACACGCTTCCGTTGTGTCTCGCACAGCATGGACGCCTTGGCGATGACCTTCCACACGGGGCATACCGCGCTCACGGGCCCAGCGGCCATTGCCATCCATGATGACAGCCACATGGTCGGGCAAGGGACCACAAGCCTGAGTGGATTCAACGGTATGAACGATGGACTCAGTCAATAACCAGTCGGGCAGGAACGATCAGAGTTTGAGGATGTCGTTGAAAATCACAAACACCATGAACACGAGCAGGACCACCATGCCGATCTGCTGCAAAGCCATCCGGATTTTCAATGACGGCTCCTTGCGGACAATGCCTTCATAAATAAGGAAAACGAGGTGACCGCCATCAAGCGCAGGGATCGGAAGAATATTGATGATGGCCAAGGTGATGGACAGCATGGCTACAATATTCCAGAAATAGGGTGCGCCCATATCAGCAGCTTCGCGCGTTACCCTGGCGATCATGACCGGGCCGCCGATATTCTGACGAAAACTGTCCTGACCTACGAAAATCCTCTTCAGGCTTGAGGCGACCATGCGCGTATTGAGCCAGGTATCCGACACTCCGCTGCCAACAGCCGCGACGAATGTATAGTCTTTGAGCCTTACGAACTGGCGAATTCCAAGCACGAATGGAGCATCCGAACCCGCTTCGCGGGCAATGGGAATGCGGTACAGCGTGCCACCCACCACCTGCAGAGAATCCGGAAGTCGAACAGCCATGCTGCCAGGAGCTGCACCAATCGAATCCGGACGCATAATCATCAAATCAAATGCGTCTGCTTCTACTGCCTGCAGTGCAGGCGTAATCTGTTGGAAGAACGTGATGGTACTGTCACCAATTCCGACTACGTGGTCCCCGGGACGCAATCCGGCCCCTGATGCCGGAGTGTTGTCACTGACCAAACCCACAATAGGCGGGTCGAAATCAATCCCGAAACTGCCACCGCTCTGATTCAGCCGGGTCATGATATCTCGAGGCCCTTCGAGCCGAATCGGCTCCCCGTCGCGCTCCACGTCGATGATCAGCGGATCAGCAAGCAAAAGCTCTTCCATGCCGCTGAGTCCCTCAAGGACATCTACCGGCTTCCCGTTGACTGCAGCAATGATATCGCCGGTTTGGAGACCCATATCAGCTGCAACGGAGGACTCTTCAATTATGATGGCGCCCACGGCGGGGTCGTATACCTCCCCGTACGTGGCTTTCAGACCGATAAAAATGATGGCAGCCAGAACGAGGTTGAAAAAGACACCTCCTGTGATCACCAGAATCCGCTGCCAGACCGGCTTGGACCGAAACTCCCACGGCTGAGGCTCTTCACCAAGCTCCTCCGTATCCATGCTCTCGTCAACCATTCCGGCAATTTTGACGTAGCCTCCCAACGGTGTAGCGCCAAGCACATATTCGGTCGGACCAGCCTTGAAGCCGATCACTTTCGGTGGAAAACCCACCGAAAACTTGTCGACGCGCATCTTGAACAGCTTGGCAAACAGGAAGTGACCCAGCTCGTGTACGAACACCAGGATCATGATGGCCAGCAGTACCCAACCGATGTAGGGTAGAAAATTTAGAATCGCGTCCATGAAGCGCGTGGATGAGTAAATAAAAGTCTATACGTCTGCATCTTCGAGTCGGGTGTAATTCCCCGTTGCACCGGGTAGTTCCTCCTGCAAACGAATCCTACGTAAGGATTCTCAACGAACAGATTCAGCCACCCATTGGCGGGCCTCGCGGTCCAGATCAACGCGCGCCTCCAGCGTATGGGCACCCTTGGAAGAAACTGCGGTCAATGCTCCTTCGATCATCCGGGGAATGTCGGCGAATGCAATCCTACGCTCGAGAAACAGTCCTACTGCGACCTCATTTGCTGCATTCAGTACCGTTGCGGCGCCATCCCCCATTCGAAGAGCCTCGAATGCCAGTGCCAAACACGGGTAGCGCAACGGATCCGGTTCGTCAAATGACAACGCGTGAGAGGAGGCCCAATTCAATACAGGAAAATCCGATGGCCAGCGTTCAGGAGCCGAGAGTGCATATTGAATGGGGACTTTCATATCTGGTGGGCCCAACTGCGCCTTGGTCGATCCGTCGGTGAATTCAACCATCGAATGAAGGATGGACTGCGGATGAATAGTGACGTCAATGCGTTCAGCTGGAATATCGAATAACCACCGAGCCTCGATCACTTCGAGTCCCTTGTTCATCATGGTGGCAGAATCAATCGTGATTTTGGGACCCATGTCCCAATTCGGATGGGCCAGTGCTTCCTCCAGCGTAATACTGTCAAATGAGGAGAGCGGACGATTTCGGAATGGACCACCCGACGCTGTAAGCACGAGTTTGCGAATCGCTGAGCGGGGCTCCCCCACCAGGCACTGATAGATGGCAGAATGTTCGCTGTCAACCGGGAGGATATCTACGCCGTGCTTTCGCGCCAGCGCATTGATCAAGTCGCCGGCAACCACCATCGTTTCTTTGTTGGCCAGCGCAATCCTTCTTCCCTGTTCAATAGCCGCTATGGTTGGCATCAGACCTGCTGCTCCCACCATGGCGGTCACAACGCAGTCGCCAGGTTCGTGGCCAGCAACTTCCATAACGCCTTCTACACCACGAAGGACCCTGCAAGAAACCATCCCGGCAAGGCGATCGGCCGCTTCGACACTGGCCAGCGCCACAACATCTGGGTTGAATTCGGCAACCTGTCGAGCAAGCAGCTCAGCATTTGATCCCGCTGCCAAGCCCCTGATGCGAATCTTTTCGGGGTGGGCCCGCGCGATTTCCAGTGTCTGCGTCCCGATCGATCCGGTTGACCCCAGAATGATCAGATTGATCGGGAGAGTGATGGAATCCATGAGCGGATGAGACGACTGCGGGTACGAGGCAGAATGGTGAGAGCTACGAAACATACGGGCCTTGGCCGCGATATTAAAGCGCCTCGAGCCCGGCCCGCTGGAGAAAACCTCACTGAAACTCATCGACGCTACGCTGTGACGATTGCATTTCCATCATTACGCGCCCATCTGCTTTTAGGGCTGCTCTTGCTCGTTTTGGGAGGCCAAAGAGCGGCAGCGCAAAATGTGGAAGAGTCCCAGGTAGGTCGATTCCAGTTGGCGGAATCCTTTCTTCGGGCTGCACAATATGAGCGGGCGATTGGTATGCTGGAGGACCTGTATGCAGAAAGTCCCGGCACGCACGTTTTTTACGAGCGGCTGCGGGAAGCCTACGAAAACGTAAAACGCTACGACGCAGCGATCGCCCTCGTCGATGAAAAGATCGCGTCTGAATCGGCTCCAACGTCATTCTACACAGAGAAGGCCCGGTTGCTGTTCCTCAAGGGAGATGAAGCCAGTGCCAGAATCCAATGGCAGCGAGCTATCGAAACGAACCCCGGCTCTCCCAGCGTCTACTTCCTCGTCTACAGAAGTCTGGTTCAACTGCGCTTGTTCGACTACGCCATTGAGGTCTTGGAAGATGGACGAAAAGCCATCGACAACCAGACGCTATTCCAGACAGACCTGGCCCAGTTGTACAATCTTACGTCGCAGCACGGAAAGGCGGTCGAGAAGTATCTGGAGCTTCTTGCACTCAATCAGAACCAGCTCAACTACGTGAAAACCCAGCTTGGTGGTTTTCTGAATTCGCCTGAGTCGATAAGCGAAAGTATTGAGATAGCGGAGAACGGTGTCGCGGATGAACCTCTGAACCGATCCTATCGAGAATTACTCGCCTGGCTGCTGGTGGAAGGTGATGAATACAGGGAAGCACTGGAGGTTTATCGAGGTATTGATCGCCTTGACCGGGAGGAAGGCCGGGTTCTGTTCAGTTTTGGCCTCATCGCTGCCGATGGAGGTGCTTATGACGTTGCGCTCGAAGCATTTGATGAGGTGCTCGCGCGCTACCCGGAAAGTGCTTCGGCTCCTGAGGCCATGCGGGGTCTGGCGATGATGCAGGAGAAATGGGCTGAGACACTCGGAGAACAGGTATTTGACATCGCTGGTACGCGGCAAGAGAGGAATCATTGGGATGAGGCGCTCGAGACCTACCAGCGCTTCCTGATCGAATACCCCCAGCATGCCCAGTTTCCGGACGTTCTAAGGCGTATCGGATCGCTTCAACAAGATGTCTTTTTCGACCTGACGGCAGCAGAAAAAGTACTCACGGAAGTGGTTGCGCGCTATCCCCAGACCGAGGCAGCAGACCAGGCGGCTTACGATTTGGGGAGGTTGGCTGTCACCCAAAACAGACTGGAGGATGCTCGGATTCAGTTTTCCCGACTTCTGACTCGCCTTCGTACCGGGGACTTGGCAGATTTGGCGAGATACGAATTAGCCCAGCTTCACTTTTATCAGGGAGATTTTGAAGCAGCCGACAGCTTTACCCGTGCCATGCAGGAAAACACGTCCACTGACACGGCCAACGATGCCATTACCATGAAGGTGATGCTGATCGAAAGCATGGGGCCTGACTCTCTCAACACGCCACTGCGGCGCTTTGCCCGTATCCAGTTGTTGACTAGGCAACGGGAGTACGATGCTGCCCTGCATCAGCTTGACGACTTGATGGAAGCGTTCGGCCAGCATTCATTGGCAGATGACATGCTGATGCAGAAGGCTGATTTACTCGCCCGGACCGGCGACGTTGAAGCAGCCATTCAAACGTACTTGGAGGTACCTCTGATGCATCCCACCAGCTTTTTGGGAGCGCGTAGCATGGTTCAAGCTGCTTCCCTGCAAGCCCGATTTGTATCCCATGATGAGGCGCTGGACACGTATCAACGCATTCTTCTGGGATATCCCGGCTCACTGCTCATCCCGCAGGTGCGAGAAGCCATTCGACTGTTACGCGGCGACGGAGTATAGCCTTCCAATGAGTGCCTCTTGGCCCAATGATTGACCCACGCTCACTATCTCGATCAACTGAAGGAAATCGCATGCTGATGCCTCGGCTCACCCGACCGCTTCTGGCAGCCTGGGGCCTTTTGGCCCTCTTCCTTGCCCCTCCGCTGATGGCGCAGGACATCCTGATCCCTATGGATGATGCGCAATCAGACCATTTGAAGGCATACGGTGTCACCTTTTGGGCTTTGGAGCGGGAAGTCGAAGTAGACTGGTTGCTGAATTTCCGAGGCGGATCTTTCCTCATGATGCGCGAAGCGGAAATTGAGGCGGAATTACGCGTGCGCGGCGTGACCTATGAGGTGGTCAGTGGCTCGCAAACAGCAGCGATCATAAGTGAGGTAGAGTCCGACGCTGCCAATACGGCGCTGGTTCGTCTGGAAAAGCCACCGCGCATCGCTGTATACGCGCCGGAGCAAACGCTGCCGTGGGATGACGCCGTACTCCTGGCACTGACCTATGCTGAGGTCCCTTATGACATGATCTACGATGATGATGTCATGGAGGGCGCGTTGGATGAATATGACTGGTTGCATTTGCACCATGAGGATTTTACCGGACAGTTCGGGAAATTCTTCAATTACCGTTCGACCCCCTGGTACATCGAACAACAGCGCCAGGCAGAAATGGCCGCAAGACGTCACGGTTTTCGGAAAGTCAGCGATTTGAAGCTGGCCGTTGTTGAACGCATCCGGGATTATGTAGGCGGAGGCGGCTTCCTATTTGCCATGTGCTCAGGAACTGACACGTTCGACCTCGCCCTCGCTGCGCATCAAACAGACATCGTTCCACCGGAATATGACGGAGATCCCATCGATCCCGATGCGCTATCCCAATTGGATTTTACCCGCACATTCGCCTTTCACGAGTTCCGCCCTGTGTTCAATGCCCGAGAGTACGAGTATTCGGACATTGATTCCGGGCCTCCGCCTCAGCCTTTGCGCAACCCGGCCGTGGACTATTTCACGTTGTTCGAATTCAGTGCCAAGTACGATCAAGTACCAACCATGCTGACTCAGAATCATGTGGCCACCGTCAAGGGCTTCATTGGGCAAACAACCAACTTCCGAAAGCATCTCATCAAGCCGAATGTGGTCATCCTCGCCGAGGCACCGGGTCGAAACGAGGTGCGCTATCTACATGGCACCTTCGGTGAAGGAACATTTACCTTCTACGGAGGACATGACCCCGAGGATTATCAGCACTTTGTTGGGGAGGAAGCAACCGACCTGAGCCTTCACAAGCATTCTCCTGGATACCGCCTTATCCTAAACAACATCCTCTTCCCCGCCGCCAAGAAAAAGAAGCAGAAAACGTGAGCACTGACCTTCCCGGAAAATCGCCGGCTGACTCGCACACGATCATGAGTGAGCTGGTCCTCCCCAACGACACCAATGGGCTGGGTAATCTGATGGGAGGACGATTACTGCACTGGATGGACGTGTGTGCGGCGATTTCAGCCCAGCGTCATGCCGGGACCGTCTCTGTCACGGCTTCTGTGGACACCGTGGAATTCCACTCTCCCATTCTCCAATCCGAAATCGTAATCCTGACGAGCTGGGTCAACCGGGCATTTCGAACGTCCATGGAAGTCGAAATCAGCGTGGAAGCGGAGAATCCGAGAACTGGGTCGCGTCGTATTGCCAATCGTGCGTTTTTCACGTTTGTAGCCGTTGGACCCGACGGAAAACCGACTCCGGTACCGACCACACGTGCTTCGACGGACAAAGAGAAAGAGGCGTTTGAATCCGCGGGGCGGCGACGGCAATTGCGTCTCTTCACGGCCGGCAGATTGGACGACAAAGACATCCAGAATCTTCAGGAGTATATCGGCTCCAATCGACATGAGCGTTGACGTGCCGGGCTCTTCGGCGGAGACGTTTATGCGGGTGTTGCTTGGTTTGCTTCTATTCATCACGGTGCATCAGACGAGGACGCTTTGTGCCCAGTCTACAGGACAAGATGGACCGGCCCCGACGCAAGGAGATGCGGTAAGAACGCAGGGGCCTCAATTCAGCATCGGACTACTGGCAGGTCCCACGAGCGGGCTGAGCTTCAAGGCGTTGTTTCGCGAGGCCGTTCCTGAGGCTCCAGGGCGTAGTACAGACCTGCATTTGTCATTAAATGCCGAGGGATTTGTCCAGATTGCGGGTCATAGCCTGAAAGAACGGACGTTTCCAGATGCTCCCATGACGCTGTATTTGGGTCCCGGCCTGATCACTGAGCTGGAAGACGGCTCACTTCGCTGGGGGCTATCTGGCATGATGGGCGCCTACTTCGTGAAGGGGCCATACGAAGTATTGTTGCAGCTCATGCCTCGGCTACTCCTCACGCCGGAGCGGCACGGCGGATACAGTGCCGCGATCGGACTGCGATTCCGGCTCTGAAACCGCTCTTGCCATTGTTTCGTTAGCCGCTGCCGGCCGGCCTTTCAGGTCCGGCCATTTTTCTTGCGTGCTACTCTACCCCGTTGTACACATCCATCAGCTTGCAGCCACTGCCCCTCTGTGTATAATCGCGTTCTCATAACCGGAGCAAACGGCATGCTGGGCCAGGAATTGGTTCAACAGATGGGCCGCATGCCGGAATATGATGTGTTGGCTACTGGAAGGGATTCCGAGCCACGCTTTACGGGCGGATCGTGTGGATACACTCGTCTGGATATCACGGATGAGGAAGCTCTGAGCCGCATATTTGACGACTTCGAACCGAATGTGGTGATAAACTGCGCCGCAATGACACAAGTCGACGATTGCGAGTCTGATCGTGAGATGTGCTGGAAGGTGAATGCAGAAGCGGTAGAATCTCTGGCGGATCTGTGCAAAATGCATGGGACCCGATTGGTCCACATCTCGACCGACTTCGTTTTTGATGGCGAGGAGGGTCCCTACCGAGAGGATGCCCGCCCAAATCCGGTTTCCTATTACGGCCGCTCCAAACTGGCTGGAGAGAATCATGCTCGAGCGGCCGGTACGGATACCTGGGCCATCGTCAGGACTGTTCTTGTTTTTGGCGCACCAGTGCAGGGTGCGCGGTCGAACTTTGTGACGTGGGTACGAGATAAACTGGCCGCCGGAGAGCCTATTCGCGTAGTGACGGACCAGTGGCGAACACCGACCTGGGTATCAGATCTTGCAGATGGTATCGAGCGTATTGTCCGATACCGCAAAAGTGGTGTATTTCATGTATCCGGTCGGGAATTTCTCAGCGTGAATCAATTTGCCCATTGTGTCGCAGAAGTTGCTGGATTGGACGCCGCCCTTATTGGAGAAGCAGATAGGACGACCTTCTCCCAACCGGCTCAGCGGCCTGAGAAAACTGGGTTCATAATTCTCAAGGCAGAGACAGAAGTAGGATTCAAGCCGCATACACTGGCGGAGGCCATCCGACAAACGTTGGGAATCGAGCCTTCCCGCTCGAGCTCATCCCCTCCACGCTGACCGTTTCAATCGAGCACCGCTTAGCAGGGTGAATCACCCATTTTTCGAATCCCGTCGCTTCTCGGCGCCGTACCTTTCACGAGCGTTTTTCTGCTTAGATCATCTACCGACTTTCATGCTGGATCTCCAATTCATTCGAGACAACGCAGATTGCGTCAAGACCGCCATGGTCAATAAAGGTATCGGCGACGGCGCGCTCGTTGACGAACTGCTGCGCGCCGATGAGGAGCGCCGTTCCCTCATTTCAGCTACGCAGGAGACCCAGACCGAATCCAATGCTGCGGCAAAGGCCATCGGCGCGCTGATGAAAGAGGGGCGCAAGGACGAGGCGCAGGAAGCGATTGCCAAAAGCTCCAAGCTGAAAGAGCGTTTGAAGGATCTCGAAGACACGCAGAAACAAGCGCAGGAACGTGTTGAGGCGTTGCTTCTTGAGATTCCCAACGTGCCGCATGAATCGGTCCCCGTTGGCCGCACGCCTGAGGAAAATGAGATAGCGTTCGAGTGGGGAACGTTCCCTTCGTTTGACTTCGAAGCGATCCCCCATTGGGAGATTCTTGATCATCACAGTATGGCCGATTTCGATCGAGGCTCCAAAGTCACCGGTGCTGGTTTCCCCTTCTACACCAACGAAGGGGCCAAACTGCAACGTGCCCTAATCAATTTTTTCCTCGACGAAGCAGTAGCTGCTGGCTACATGGAAATCCAAGCCCCGCTGGTGGTGAATGAGGACTCTGCGAGGGGTACAGGACAGCTTCCTGACAAAGAGGACTTGATGTACGAAGCGCAACGGGATGGTCTGTATATGATCCCGACGGCCGAAGTACCGCTCACGAATCTTCACCGCGATGAGATTTTCGCGGAGGACGCACTCCCCATACGTTATTGCGGATACACGCCGTGTTTCAGGCGGGAAGCTGGTTCCTATGGTAAAGACGTTCGAGGCTTGAACCGACTCCACCAATTTGACAAGGTTGAATTGGTCCACTTTGTTCGGCCTGAAGACAGCTATGACGCCTTGGAACAGCTGAGAGAGCACGCCGAACAGTTGCTTCAAAAGCTGGAACTCCCCTACCGACGCCTCCTTATGTGCACCGGCGATATGGGATTCACGCAAGCAAAGAAATACGATCTCGAAGTGTGGAGTGCCGCACAGAAGCTTTGGCTGGAGGTTTCCTCGATATCAAATTTCGAGTCGTTTCAGGCTCGGCGCATGATGATCCGGTACCGGGCCGAGGGCGAGAAGAAGCCACGCATCATTCACACACTGAATGGCAGTGGACTCGCATTACCTCGAATCGTTGCCGCATTATTGGAGAATCATCAGCAGGCTGATGGGTCAATCCTCCTTCCTGAGGCGTTGCAACGCTACTTCGGAGCGGATCGCGTGGGTGCCACGGGATAACGACTACCGTCGCCCTTAGAATTGACATGGCCACTCCTTGTACGGCAAAGGGGCGATCACGCATGTGCGTGATCGCCCCTTTCATTTCTGACCATGCCAATTTCGCTCAGGCCGATTCCACGTCCAGCTCAGGCGTCGAGCTTGCCAGATCGCTGACGCTCCCCGCGCCATCCCCGAGGGTTTCGGATGGTTTGGCACTTGAAAATTGCTTGACGATGTCGGTACGCACACGCTTTCCCGAGCCAGCATCTGTAGGTGACGACTCATGGATGTAAAAATCCTCGTTGGCCAGACCGTCAGCCCGTTTTCTGCCAGCGGCGGCTGCCTCGAACAGCGTGCCGTCTGCATTGACCCGCAACTCCCGAAAGCGCTCCAATATGCGATTTTCGAATAGATCAAAGGCATGCTGAAAGAATGCACGTTTTTCGTCCAGATCCGCTTCCCCATTGCTGAGAGAGTAATCAAAGCGGGACAATGATGCGGCCAGCGCAAAGAGATAGGTAGCACTGTCACCGAGGCGTGCCTGGACGGCCTGACGGGTCACGATTTCCTCTTTGTACCACTTGGACGCCATCTTGAAGAAGTGTGCATGGTCACGAACAAGCCGTTCCAGGCGCACCGCGTAACCCCGCAACTCAGCTTGCTTGACAGATACTGACGGCGCTCCGGGGCGATATCCAAGGAAGAGCTGCATGGCAAGAGGAATGGCCCGCTTGAGCACCCGTGGTCGGACCCCGTTACGCAGGATACGAGCCATATTCTGACCCACGGACTCATCACCATCCCACGTCAGTGCATTCTGGACAGAGATCATCTGCTCAGCCAGCTGCTTGCCGCCGTAACCAAAAATGAACGGCTGCATCACTTCGTTCGAACCTTCTACGATGCGATGGATACGGTTGTCCCGCCATGCACGCTCCAGCTCATTTTCAGTCATGTAACCTTCACCACCCATGATTTCCATGGCGTCGTCGATGGTTTCCCAACCCAGCTGCGAACAAAAAACTTTGGTCATGGCTGTTTCCACCATGATATCTTCGTCACCGCGGTCCAGCATGCCCGTCATCATGAAGAGCATGGCGTCCATCGCATACGTATTGGCATACATGCGGGCAATGCGCTGCTGCACCAACTCAAAGTCAGCCAGGGGACGCTGAAATTGATGACGTGTTTGCACCCATTTCGTGGCCTGATCAGCGGATCGCTTGGCTGCCCCGGTAATCCCAGCGGAGAGCGTGCATCGACCAAAGTTCAAGCATGTGAGCGCGACGTGCAGACCGCGGCCTTCTTTATGCAGCAGGTTCTCGCGAGGCACTTTCACATCGGTGAACCGGATTCGGGCCTGCCATGTACCCCGAATACCCGTTTTGGAGCGATTGCTTTCGAATACTTCGATTCCCGGCATGTCCGGCGTACAGATCAGCGCCGTGACTTTCTCTTTTTCTGCTCCTGACTTGGGATCAGCCAGCTTCTGTTTGGCCATGACGGTGTACATACCGCTCAACGCGCCGGACGTACTCCACTTCTTCTCGCCATTCAGGATATAGTGTGTTCCATCATCGGAGAGCACACAACGGGTTTCCTGACCAGCCGCGTCAGAGCCAACCTGTGGTTCGGAAAGGCAAAAGGCGGAAAGGTATTCGCGTGCTACGCCAGGCAAAAAGGTCTTTTTCTGCTCTTCCGTTCCAAACAGCATGATGGCCTTACAGCCGATGGACTGGTGTGCGGAAACCATCACCGATGTCGAGCCGCAGTACGACCCGATCATCTCAAGAACCCGATTGTAGGATGAAATACCCAGACCCAGCCCACCGTATTCCTCCGGTACCGTCATCCCCATCACGCCCAGTTCGAACAATCGATTGATGGCCCATTCAGGGATCTCTTCATCCCTGTCAATCTCCATGGCTGGATGCTCGCTTTTGAGATACGCTTCCAGTTTTTCCAGCAGCGCATCACACTTGGCTCTTTCCTGCTCACTGACCATCGGGTAGGGAGCGATCAGGTCGTTTCGGAAACGACCCCAGAACAGATTCTTGGCGAAGCCCATGGCCTCGGGCTCTGCCCCCATCATGGTCTCGATATCTCGGATCATTTTCTGATCTTGTTCGGAGACATTTTTGAGCTTCAGCGTGTCGATTCCCATTGTTGGTTCGAGCGAAATGTTTGGATGGTAAGAAAAGCGCTTTTGGGCGGTATATCGCCTGTTTTATACCGTAGTTCCACCAAAAGGTACGTCCAGATCGGCGGCAGGTGAACAGTGTTAACCTGAATCGGGCGAAACCCCTCGCGGATCGGTATATTCAGGCCGATTTTAAGCCATAATCCGAGCCCTTCAATTTCCTGTGAAACACGCTTTCAGCGAACGCCTCCAGACCCTTCGGCAACAGAAATCGTCCGTCCTGTGTGTAGGACTGGACCCTGATCCGGAAAGACTACCCCCCCATCTGGTCCGGTCGCTCCCTTTGCCGGAGGCTGTCTCCCGATTCTGCAGGGACATCATCGAGGCCACGGCCGAAAACGCCGTCGCCTTCAAGGTCAATTTCGCATTCTTCGAAGCCCTCGGTGCCAATGGATACGCTGTCATGGAAGATGTGCTGTCCGCTATCCCCCCGGATGTCCTGACCATCGCGGATGCCAAGCGAGGTGATATCGGCAATTCCGCCTCTTTCTATGCTCGAGCCGTGTTCGATGAACTCCGATTCGACTCGATCACAGTCAGTCCGTACATGGGTCGTGATTCTGTGGATCCATTCATGACCAGGGAGGGCACATGCGCCTTTGTACTGGCCAGAACGTCCAATCCGGGTAGCGCTGATTTTCAGCAACTCATGATTCAGGATGGTCCTCTGTTTGAAACCGTGGCAAAACGCGTGGTAGCCTGGGGCGAGGAAGCCAACGGAGAAGCCGGTCTCGTCGTTGGGGCCACTGATACCCGGGATCTGAATACGCTGCGTGGTCTCCTTCCCGCTACTCCATTTTTGATTCCCGGTGTCGGCGCCCAAGGTGGATCGGCGGAGGAAGTGATGGAGGCATCCGGAAGTGGTCCGGTCCTCATCAACAGCAGCCGTGCCATCATTTATGCCTCCAGTAATGAGGATTTTGCCCTCGCAGCAGGGAAAGCAGCCGCATCAACACGAGATCGGTTGGGCTCGTGATCCGGCGCATTGTCCACATGGAGTTTGAGCCAGAACATGTTCCGGCATTTCTTGAGCTGTTCGAAGCCAGTTGTCAAAAGATCCGACAATTTCCAGGCTGCCTGGAATTGACGCTGCTTCAAGATGTAAACCTGGTCGGACGAATGACCACGTATAGCCTCTGGGATAGTGCCGAAGCATTGGAAGCATACCGTGCCTCAGAGCTGTTCCAATCGACCTGGGAACGCACCAAACCGATGTTTTCGGGCAAACCAAGTGCGGTTTCCTACCGTGTTGTACGTCATTTACCCTGATTACAGCTTTCGAATGATCTCGCGCGATGAAAATCAACTAGCGCGACAGGCTCATACCAATACGCGCCGTTCTGCCAGCCGAGGGAATGCCCAACTGAGACACGTGCAATTCGTCTGTCATGTTGTCCACGCCGCCGTATACCTGGAGGAAAACGCCGCTGTCTGAGAAGAACCGCTGCGTAGACAATCGGGCGTTCAGCCGCAATGAAGTCGGCAAATCAACGAGGGCGTTGTCGGGTCCCAGGCCGTAAGCCTTACCCGTGTAAATCCCACTCACGTCGAGATGAAAACCGCGGCGCAATTCAATACGTGATCGGAGTGTTGCCAGGACTTGGGGCTTTTCGGTCAGTTGTCTGTTTTCTGCCTCTCCGGTGACCACTGGACGCATCCACGTTGCATGCCCCTGAAACGTAAGGGTCCGGGAGATTGCGCCCAGACCGCTCCATTCAATGCCCAGCACCCTGCTTCCATCCAGGTTGATGCGCTGACGCTTGCGCATGCCTTCGACTTCGATGATTTCCTGATCAATGGTATCCAGCGTCCGTTGAGCAAATCCCATCACTTCCATCTGCCAGCCTTCCCTTCGTGTCATCCAGCCCGCCTCGGCCATCCAGGTCCGTTCGGATTGAAGGTCGGGGTTTACGACAAAGCGATCCAATGCGGTACCGAACAGCTCGCGCATGGTTGGAAAGCGGGGTTTACTTCCTACATTGACCTTCAATGTAGACGCAGCACCGACCGAGCGATGCCATTCTGCGTTCAAGCTGTAGGCATTGAAGCCGCGATCGGACGGGAAGTCACCAGTTTCAGGGGTGCGCATGCCATCCCAAGAAACACCTACAGCCCAATGGCCAGGATACTCCAAAGCAGAGGTAACCTCGCCACCGATCGTGTGCAGCAGGGACTGATAGCGTTGTGATTCCACATCGGACGGAGCCGATAGCACATCAATCTCCTGCTGATGATGCTGGGCCCACGAGACGACAGAAAGAAGCCGCCAACGCCAACTCGCACGCTCACGCTCAGCTATGATGCGAAATCCGCCCGAAAGATCGACATCTTCCTGCCTCTCTTCCGTGCGGTCAAAGGAAACATCTTCGTAGTTGGCAATATCCTGCCTGAATCGTGTGACCCAGCTGGATCCGGACCAACGAAGTCGCTCTTTCTCGATGACGCCGTTCAGGATGGCCATCGAATGTCTCCAGAGTGGGTATCGCCAGTATCGCACTCGATCCACTGCAGGGTCCAAATGTCCTTCAGGTGCTACTCCCTTTTCAGCCCGGGCATGCATCAACGTAAGTCCAAGCTGTCCCCTCTCACTGGAGCGGTCGAGGCGCATGTAGAAATTGGCTTCTTCCCGGTCTGAATTGACCCGCGTATCAGAGACCGGCTCAAATGGAAGTACGGCGTCCTTGGGAAGAGTCTGCCCGTCACGTTGAGCATAGGTGGCTCCCACAAGAATGCTGTTCGCGTCTTGCTTCGAAGCAAACAGTCCCTTGAATTGTCTGGAGCCAGCCGTTCCACCTTGCAATGTCAGTTCGGACAACCGGCCATCGGACATCAGTCGCCTGCTCTGCAGATTCAGTGCTCCGCCAGACGTATTTGTCCCGTACCCCGGGCTGACAGCCCCACGTTCCACGGTCATTGCTCCCAGAACGGTCGCCGGTACAAGGCTGAGGTCGATGCGATTGTCCCAAGCGATGTTCAGCGGCGCGCCATCGAGGAAAACAGCAACCTGACGCTCTCCCGCCGATCGAATGTAGACGAGCGTCTCCCCCCGCGAATTGGTCTGCACCGATGTGGAAGGCAACAGCCTCAAAGTGGACGCTACGTCCGGAACATCCTGGCGAGCAATGGTCGCAAGATCCACACGAAAAACACGCTGGATCCGATCTTCCTGACGGGATTGACCTCCGATCACAATCTCGGATAGATCGTAACTCTTCAGGGAATCCTCAGGAGGCGCTTCTTGGGCAGTCGCGTTCCCGGGTTGCAGGATCAGACACAACCACACCACCGCTCCACACATCAATCGCTTCGCCATCCCCTCTCGCGTTAGCAGGTTCGTAGTGAGTAGGTCACCGTCTGGATTCATTCAGGAGATCGGACTACGACCCGTCTCGACACCGGGTTCCAATTGGTTCGTTCCAATCGCTATCCCCCTGAAACCCGATGCACCACCACCATGTAGACCCTTTTATCTTTCAGCTTCCTTGCCCACCGCCAATCGAATGAGTTCACTGTCGCGACAACTGGTTGACTTACTCAGACGTCGACTCCGGGCGGCGAAGTTGCGATTGTTGACCACTGACTTGGTCCTTGGAGCAGTCTGGCTGATCGGTGCACTTCTCTCGTTCTGGTTGGTTCTGGCCCTATTGGAATGGGCATTTTGGCTTCCAGAAGCCTTCCGTATGACGGGAGCACTTCTTTCTGGTGCCTTACTGATCGTCGTATTTGGATGGGGCGTGGCCACCCCATTGATGCGTCATTGGGGACTCATCTCTGGCCGCGACGAATTGCAGATGGCACGGTTGGTTGGACGTGCCCACCCCGAGGTCGGTGATCGACTGTTGAATCTGCTCCAGCTTTCAGACGGACACCACAGCTCCAGCCCGGAGCCTTTTGTAGACGAGGCCGTCAGGAAACTGGGCGAACCTATCAAAGAGATAGATTTCCAGACCATAGCCAGCTGGAGGCCTACCCTTGAGTGGTCTCGATGGGCAGCCATCCCTGGGCTTTTCATTCTGGTCATTCTGCTCGCTGCACCAGGACCTTTCTTGGAAGCCACACATCGGGTAGCCAATCCGTTGTCCGCTTTTGAGAAGCCCGCCCCCTACGCCATACAGGTTACCCCGGGTAATGCCGAACTCATCATCGGAGAGGATCTGATGGTAGCGGTCACCCTGACAGGAACGCTCCCGGAAGAGAACCCGCTCATCGAGCGCCTGGTCGAAGGCGAAATGCGATCCCGTTTCGTCAATTTGACAGAGACAGAAAACGGACTCGCTCATACTTGGACGAATGTCCGCTATCCATTCCGTTACCGCGTTACCTCCCCGCTGGTAACGACTCCATGGTATGACGTTCTTCTGGTTGAGCGACCGCTCATCCAACAAATCAATATCCGTCTGGAGTATCCGTCTTACAGCCGCATCCCGACCCAATTGCTCGATGCAAACAGGGGCGATGTCGCGGCGCTCCGAGGGACGCGGGTGCAGGTGTCTGCGGCGTTAGCCGGTGCAGAAACCGCTTCTGCTACCATCGTCTTCGCTTCAGGCAGACGGATTGAGATGTCCGTTGAAGTATCCTCTGCCCGTGGCTCTTTTCAGGTAACGGAAGATGACGCCTACCACATTGAGCTCGTCTCTCCAGAAGGTATCGAGAGTATTGATCCCATCACGTATCAGGTCAAACGTATCGTTGACAGCCCTCCCTCCGCATCCCTGCTCTCACCGGGCGCACTGATGGATTTGAGCGAGGGAATGGAGGTACCCGTTCTGGTACACATCACGGACGATTTCGGCTTTTCAGAAATGCAATTGCATTACCGGCTGTCGGATAGTCGATTTGGCTCGGTGTCAGAGGCCTTTTCCAGTCTGGATATCCGCGTTCCATTTTCCTACCAGTTGGACCAGGAGGTGCCTTTTTTGTGGGATGTGGATGACTCAACGCCTCTTGACCCTGTTCCCGGAGACGTAATCGACTACTATGTCGAAGTGTGGGACAACGACGCCGTCTCTGGTTCCAAATCAGCTCAGACGCGCGTCTATCAGCTGCGTTTGCCCTCCTTGGCCGAGCGGTATGAAGCGCTCGACGATGCTGAGGATGACACCGAAAAATCCATCGAGGAACTCCTTGATGAAGCCAATGAAGCGCGCGAGCAATTTGAGGAACTGAAGAAGGAGCTATTGGAGAACCCGGAAGCGGGATTCCATGAGGAGCGACTACTCGAGCAACTCCAGGAAAAGCAGCAGACGCTGGAAGAATCGGTCGACGCCATCTCCGAACGGATGGAAGAACTGGCTCAAGACATGCAGCAGAACGACATGGTATCGGAACAGACCATGGATATGTTCGAAGAGCTGCAGGAAGTCGTAGATGAAATCAGAACACCGGAACTCATGGAGGCACTGGAACAGCTCCAGAGTGCCCTCGAGAACATGGATATGAACGAGATGCAGGATGCACTCGAGAAGTTTGAGTTCTCAGAAAACATGTATCAGGAGCGGCTGGAACGTACGCTTGATCTGTTCAAGCAATTCCGGGTTCAGCAAGACATGGAGGAAATAGAGAACCGAGCCGAGGATTTGGCCGAGACGGAAGACCAGCTGGCAGAGGAGACGGCAGAGCTCGAAAACGAGCAGTCCGAAGAGGCAAGTGGCGACAATGAACAGCCAGGTGAGCGAAATGAGGAGCTCGCTGAGCAGCAGGAACGGGCTGCCGAGGAAATGCAGGCCCTTGAAGAGAAAATGGAAGAAGTGCTTCAGCGAATGGAAGAGCTGGACAATATGCCTTCGGAAGATATGCAGGACCTGCTCGAGGACACCCAGGATCAGGAGATGTCCGATCAAATGAATGAGAACTCAGAGCAGCTTCGCAACAATGAGCTGCAGCAGGCCCAACAGCAGCAGCAGGAAATGTCGCAGCAGTTGAGTCAGATGTCTTCGCAAATGAATGAAATGCAGATGGGCATGCAAGGTGCGCAGATGCAAATGAATATCGCAGCCATCCGGGCAGCGCTTGAGGACATTCTGACCCTTTCGACCGATCAGGAGCGACTGCGCCTGCAGGTCATGGAATTGGCAACAGACTCCCCCCTTCTTCGAGATGCTGCCCAACAGCAAGTGAAGCTTTCCGAGGGACTTGCAGTGACATCGGATTCGCTGCAGGCGATTGCCCGTGAAATCCCGCAGATGACCCGCGATGTACAGCAACAAGCAGGAGATGCAGCCAGGGAGATGAGCGAAAGCACGGGGGCACTTACCGAGCGTGCTGCGCGGCGCGCTGCCGGACACCAGCGTGGGGCAATGTCACATCTCAATGAGTTGGCTCTCTTGCTCTCTGAATTGCTGGATCAGCAGATGAATGGAAGTGGTGCTGGCCAAAGCAACCAGAGCATGGAGCAGATGATGGAGCAACTCCAGCAAATGGGTCAACAGCAACAGCAGATCAATCAGCAGATCCAGCAGCTCCTCAACGACATGCAGGGATCCCGTCTTACCCAGGACATGATGGAGCGACTCCGCCAGATGGGTGCACAGCAAGAGCAAATCAAGAATGAATTGCGTCAATTGAACCGTAATCGAGACGCACGGAATCGATTGCTCGGCGACCTGAATCGGGTGGCTGACCAGATGATGGAAACGATCGAGGAATTACAGCAGAATCGAGTCTCACGGCGTACGGTTCAGCGTCAGCAGCAAATTCTGACACGCTTGCTGGAGGCATCTCGTTCTCTCGAACAACGCGGCAAGGATGATAAGCGGGAAGGCCGCAGTGCAGAGGAAATCATGCGCGAAAGCCCAGCAGCCCTTCCCCTATCTGAACAGATTGAACGCATGCGGCGGGATTTGATCAGAGCACTCGAGTCTGGATACTCCTCCGACTATGAAGGCCTTATTCGGCGCTACTTCGAGCTCTTGCAATCGGAGTCTGGCTCAAACTGACCCTTTCGCTGATACCTGCAACAGCATCGGTTACAGGAACCGTTCGCGATATTCGGGAGTGGGGATACGGCAGGTGTCCTGCTTTCCGAACCAGGAATACCGATTTCGCGCAACCCAGTTGTACACGGTGTCGCGGACTGAACGGGGTACGATGCGAAATACCCTAAGCAAGGGCCATGCACCGGACATGGAACGGGATATTTCCAGAACCGCATCGGAGGCGGTGAGCACGTTTTCCCCGTCGATCAGAACGATGGAATCGAAATAGCCTTCTTCCAGCCCGTGTTCACGCAAAGCATCCAAGCCCTCGTCTGACTGGAGAGCGCCAAACACGAATTTCCCCGCCGGATCACGGTCGATCAGGAAGTTGACACTGGCGTTGCAAAAGTTGCAAACACCGTCGAAGAGAACAATGGCCCGGGTCTTGGACACGTTGCGATTACTAAGTATGAGAGAAGCGCCCTTGGTGCTGGTTGAGTCTACGCTGATTTATCCTTTTCGCTTCAGGAATTCAGGCCCTTCGCCAGCAATTCGCAAAGGCCGCCATCCTCTTGAAAAAACAGCTACATATTGGTAAATTAAAGGTTCTGCTCGTTACGCAATCCACAATGACTACGGTCACTGCGTCTCGTGCATGCCCACCGACCGGGATACGGAGGTGCAACAAGTAAGGTTTGGACTTCGGGGCATTGAACGCTGAACGGCCCCGGCGCATCGTGTGACTCACCCCGGGTCACGGTCCTCCTGCGCTTGTCGTCGCGACCCTAGCGTCACGATCGCACTCTGCTACCTGGTTGCAGCCCAAGCTTTCGACAAGTGAGATCAAACCCGTGATCCAGGTATGGCAAACGCGATGAGGATTCTTTTCATCTCCGGAGAAGTCGCCCCTTTCTCAGAGAAGTCAGAACTGGCTTCTGTTGTCCGCTCCCTTCCTGAAAGCCTGCACGAGTCAGGCAAGTTCGAAACCCGCATCATGATGCCCCGCTATGGGACCGTCAGTGAGCGCCGCAATCGTCTGCATGAAGTCATTCGCCTTTCCGGTAGCGAAATCATGCTCGGTGATCGCACCGAGACGTTGCGTGTGAAAGTTGCCTCCATCCCGGGTATCCGGCTGCAGGTGTACTTCATGGACAACGACTTCTACTTCAAACGAAAAGGCATTTTTGCCGACAAGCAGGGCAAACTGTTTGAGGACAATTTGGAGCGCTCGGCTTTTTATGCTCGCTCAGTCATCCGAACCATCCGTAACCTTGGTTGGCAGCCGGACCTGATTCATGCCTTTGGCTGGCTCTCTGGACTGGTTCCCTACGTATTGCGGACCGAGTTCGGAGAAGATGAGCTTTTCAAGGATGCCAAGGTCGTTTACACGCCAGACAGCGTTGATTTCGAAGCCAGGCTGAGCACCGAAAAATTCACCGATCTTAGCCTGACGCCAAACGAGCGCCTGATTGGTCAGGAGCCCCCGGAAGCGGGACAAATTTTCGCTGACGCCGTCTTGCTGCCTCCAGGAGCAGAAGGTGCCGAAGGTGTCCCGGCTTTCAGTGGTAACAAGGAGTCTGAAATGGACGAAGCCGTTGCCGTTTACGAAAGTATTTTGAGCAGCGTGCCCGCGTGACGCATTAATGCCCCGTGAAGGGGAAACATCCTTTGGAAGGGTGGCATTTCAGCACGCCTTCCAGCCCGAAACCCCGGCTATTGCGCTTGGGGTTTCGGTTTTTACGGCCCCGGCATACCAGAATTGCCGGTAAACCCGTTCAGGAAGAAAGTCTGTTCTCATTCTGACCTGATACCTTGCCTCAAATCCAAGCTTCCGCTCTTATTTCGCGGCGAATCCCTTCCATGGTCGCCTTAATGGTCGGTCTACTGATCATGACCGGCTGTGATGACCCCACCAATGTGGGCCAAGGCCTGCTCGACTCGCAGGCAGGCGAAACCCGTGTAATCACTCTTCAACCGAACTCAGTTACCGCTGGTGATCGATCTGACCCAACAGGGGGCAACGCTGCTTCCGGAGCGGTAATGTCGTTGATGGGAGTCGTTGATGATCCCGTCAGGGGGCGTATGTCCTCGCAGGGCCTTATCGACTTTGTGCCGTCAAATCAGTTCGGAGCTGACTTCCTGAATGCTTCCGTGGACTGGGCGGAACTGTCGTTGAACCTCGATTATCGCTACGGTGATACCACGAGTGTCGTTCAGTTTGATCTCTACGAGGTGCCAGCCGACTGGCAGTCCGTCGCCATCAATGCTGGTTCAGTCATCGCGCTGGGATCAAAAATCGATTCCTATGAAGTGGCTGCCAAAGAAGGCCTCGCTTCGTTCGTACTGCCTGAGGCATGGATCCAGGAGTATGACACCATCCTGCGCGATGGTTCGTTCTCGGACTTGTTCCACGGGTTCGCCATGGTCCCTACCGATGGGCAGGCCATTGTCGGATTCCGATTCAGCGAATCGACATTGCGCGCCTCAGCAACCCCGGGCGACACCGTTGCTTTCGCGCTTTCCAAAGTGGGATCACTGACCAGCATGCCCGATTCACCGCCTTCCTCAGGCCGTGTTTTCCTGGGAGACGGTTCTGCCCGCGGCGTCGATGTTAGATTCCCCCTTCAAGGAGAAGAACTCGCCGAAACCCTCATTCATCGAGTGATTTTGAGCCTGGAGATTGACAACATTTCCTCCAGTTATCCAGCTGGCTTCCTCCGTCCTCTTCCTGCCGTAATCGGTCTGGAGGCGGTTTCCGAGGATGGTGAGTCGCGTCTGGAGATTGCCGAAGTAGCGGTGAACACCGAGGGTCGCTTTGTCATGGATAACACGACCCTTACCAACGTATTTCAGTCTGCCAATCTCGGAAAGTCCGTTCTGGACCGTTTCGAGTTGTATTTCCCGACGGACCAGAGCGGCGTTGGATTTTTCGTCCTTCCAACCACGGCGAACGAGCTGGCCATAGAGGCTCTCGTCACCGCTACGCCCATCAATTGACCATGAAACATACGTCAATCATCTCCCGTGGGCGCTCTGTCGTGGTTCTGGCAGGAATGCTGCTGGCCATACTTACAGCAGACCTTTCTTTTGCGCAGAACTCCAATGACGGATCAGTCTACACACGATTTGGATTGGGACAGCGACAGACATGGTTGTCAGCCAAAGGACAAGCCATGGGCGGAGGCGGTCTTGCTCTCTCCTCCAGTCTCTACGCGAATCCGCAGAATCCTGCTTCCCTGAGTGATCAGATCCTGACCCGCTTTGCGGGAGGCCTGACCTATGAATCGATTACGACAGAAGCCGACGGGTTCGATCCCGGAACATTAGCCTCGGGCATGCTCTCCGGCGTACACCTGACGTTTCCACTGCGAATCAACAAACTTGGCCTTGGATTCTCGATGTCCCCCTACACCAGGGTCTCTTACCGAATCCAGGACCTTGGAGCAGTTGCACCAGACCCTTCGAGTCAGGAGACATCGGCGCTCATCAAAGAGTTCAATGGCAACGGAGGCCTGTATCAACTTTCCAGCGGTGTCGGTTACCGGCTTTCCCCCCGCTTGAGTGCGGGAGCCAGCTTGAATTTCATTTTTGGCATTCTTGAAGAAGCCCGATCAACCTTTTTCAATGATGCCCGCTTCGTGGACAGAACCGTCCGGGAATCGACCCGGTTGCGCGGCGCCTCAGCTACATTGGGCGCGCGTTTTATCGTCCCCGGTCTGCCAGAAGGTATGGGCCTGGTGGTGGCTTCTACGTTCACACTGCCCACTACATTGGACGGTGAGCGCTCTTCTGCTTTGACCACTTCTGTGGGCAGGGATACGCTGGGAACGACGACGAATGGAGACGTATCGCTCCCCATGGGCTTCAGCGCAGGAATTGCCTTTCAGCCCGAACGCCGTTGGACGGTCCTTGCCGATGTGACATGGGAAGAATGGAGCTCGCTCGAGTCTGATTTTTCCTTGCCTGGTGTCCCTCTGACTGGCATAAATACGCTTTCTGACCGCCTACGGGTATCCTCAGGGCTGGAATTCTGGCCGGGATCAGGCCGACCATTTGCTTCCTACAGATCCATGATTGCCTACCGGGTCGGTGCCTACACAGATCGCGCATACGCTTCTCCACTTGCCAATGAAACCATTCGCTCTGTCGGGATCACGGGCGGCCTGAGTATTCCCTCGCTCATCCCTGGCACGACTATTGATTTGAACATCGATGTCGGGCAACGCGGCCAAACAGGCAACGGGCTCGTCAAGGATCGCTATCTGCGATTCGGACTGAACATAAATTTTGGTGAACGTTGGTTCGATCGCTTGCCCTTGGGCTGAAGCCGACGTGATCTTTACCAGCCTGTACCCCACGTACTGCAAAAGGACTTTTACCATGACGCTCCGTCACTCCTCATTCCGGTTCGAAGCATTGGCAATCGCCATGCTTGCCGCCATCATCGGCCTTCAGGCGTCTCCTGCAGCCGCCCAGCCCTCTCCAGAGTGCAACGAGGACGATGTGCCCATGAACTACAGCCTCTACTATGAGGACTACAAGATCGAGAGCTGGTCGACATCACTTCCCTATCTGAAGTGGATCATTCAGTGTGCTCCAGGCTTCCCAGGTAACAACGATCGCAATTACGAGCGCCTCGTCCAGGTCTACGAAGGTCTGGCGCTGAATACAGATGGGGATATGCAGCGTGCCTACATGGATTCAGCCCTCTTCGTCCATGATTATGCACCAGACTCTCTGAGTGCTTCCGGCGTAGACGTCGATCCGTTTGACTGGGTTTTCGGAAAAGGTCGCTTCATCCAGAAGCACAACGCGTTGCTTCCTGATGTCCAGACGGAAGTCGGAGGCATCTATCTTCAAGCATACGACCTGGATCACACGCGTCTGCAGAACTACTACGTCAATTATATCATTGTCGACTTTGTCAGCAAAGACCGGAAAGGCGATGCCGTAGACTTCATGGATCGCGTAGAAACAGACTTTGCCGACGATGCGGACGTCATGAACACCATTGAGACGTGGCGCGGTCAGTTGTTTACCTCCCCAGAAGAGCGCATGGGCTTCCTGGAGAGCCAGGTAGAAAAGAATCCGGAAGATGGAGAACTGAAGGCAGAGCTGCTTCAGCTTTACATCGATGAAGGCATCCGCGACATGGCCTATGAGCTCGCTGACGAAGTCATGAGCGATAATCCAACCGGACGTCTGTACCGTACTGTCGCTAAAATGCGTCTGGACGACGGCGACACAGAAGAGGCAATTCGACTCTACGAAGAGTCCCTCGATATGGAAGGCAGCCAGGAGGCGGCTCGCGAAGTCTACTTCAACATCGGTATCGCCCACCAGCAAGAGGGTCGTCTGGCCAGCGCCCGGTCGCAGTTCCGTCGCGCACTCGATGCAGATCCTTCGTATGTCCAGGCGCTCATTGCAATCGGCGACCTGTACCAGACGGCGGTTCAGGGTTGCGGATCGTTTGAGCGGGAAGATCGCGCGGTATACTGGCTTGCAGCTGACTACTTCGATCGCGCTGCCTCACGTGCTGAAAATGATGCATATGCTAATCAGGCTCGTCAGCGTCGACAGCAGATCCAGCGCTTCTTCCCTACGGCAGAAGACAAGTTCTTCAAGAACTGGAATCCCGGTGATCGCTACACGATCAATTACGGCTGCTACACGTGGATCGGCGAGACCACTACCGTTCGCTGATTGAGCATACTCAGGAGTCTGAGACAGCTTTTACAGGCGTAACCCGACTCTCGTAGTGAGCAGGTGATGTGCAAGGGGCGCTCCCATCCGAGAGCGCCCCTTTTTTTGTACAGTCCAGCAATCTTGATTCCTGCAGCGCAGACCTTTGCGCATTCAGTCCGTCTTTGAAGGCAGGAAGCGCTTTTCTTCAACATTAACTAGCGATTCAGGGCAGGCAGACAAATTGGTATTGGGCGTTCTGATGCCGATTTTTGCAGAGACATACGCCTCGTCCTCAACGAGGTACCACCACGCCATTGCCCGAATAACATAGAGACTCCCATGTCCCTCATCGCCGACATCCAAGCCCGCCAAATCTTTGACAGCCGCGGCAACCCAACCGTAGAAGTCGACCTGATGACGGAAGACGGACATTTTGGACGCGCTGCCGTACCCAGCGGTGCTTCAACTGGAGAGCATGAGGCCGTTGAACTCCGAGACGGCGACGCAGAGCGATACATGGGCAAAGGCGTCCTGCAGGCCGTTGATAACGTAAATGAAGAGATTGCGCCTGAGCTGCTGGGCTTTCATGTCTACGATCAGGTAGAGATCGACCAATTCCTTATCGATCTGGACGGGACATCCAACAAAGGACGTCTCGGTGCAAATGCCCTTCTCGGCGTCTCCCTTGCTGTAGCAAATGCTGCTGCCAGCTCTGCCGGTCTCCCACTCTTCCGGTATCTCGGCGGCGCCGGTTCCCGAACGCTACCGGTCCCGATGATGAATATCATCAATGGCGGTCAGCATGCCGACAACAGCGTGGACATGCAGGAATTCATGATCATGCCTACAGGCGCACCCTCCTTCACAGAGGCCCTTCGTATGGGCTCTGAAGTCTTCCATCATCTGAAGAGCGTGCTTCACGACATGGGGCTCAGCACGGCAGTCGGAGACGAAGGTGGATTTGCCCCCAACCTCGGATCGAATGAGGAGGCCCTCGAAGTCATTCTTCGTGCCATCGAAAAGGCCGGATACGTTCCGGGTGACGATATCCATATCGCGCTTGATCCTGCCACTTCTGAGATGGCCAAAGATGGTGGATATTGCTTCTGGAAGAGTGATCCGGATCGTATCCGATCATCTGAGGAGATGGTCGCATTCTGGGCCGACTGGGTTGAGCGCTACCCGATCATTTCCATCGAAGACGCGATGACTGAAAACGACTGGGCGGGTTGGAAGGCCCTGACTGACACCGTAGGCGACAAAGTTCAGCTCGTCGGTGACGACCTTTTTGTGACCAACACGGAATTCCTGCAGCGCGGAATCGACGAGGGTTGTACCAACTCCATCCTGATCAAGCTCAATCAGATCGGCACCCTGTCCGAGACGCTCGCAGCGATCGAAATGGCCCATAAGGCAGGATTTACGGCCGTTGTCTCTCATCGCTCCGGTGAGACCGAAGACACGACCATTGCCGACTTGGCGGTCGCTACCAACGCAGGACAGATCAAAACGGGCTCGGCAAGTCGCTCCGACCGCATGGCCAAATACAACCAGCTTCTCCGTCTGGAAGAATTACTGGGTACCTCCGCTGTTTATCCAGGCATGAAAGCCTTCCGTTTTTAGTACTTTGTGACGGGAAATCATCGTTTCCGGTCCATGGCCTTTCTGCAAAACGTCAGCGCATTCCTTGAACCCCTCCGGACCCTGCTTCTGGGTCTGGCCGTGGTCTTTGTAGCCATTTGGGTTCTGTTCTTCGACAGCCACAGTATCGTGACGCGTGTTCAGCTGATGGCTGAACGATCGGAGCTTTCGGCCGATAATGAAGCTCTACAAGCGCGTATTGATGCGCTTGAAGTCAAGCTCAGTCAACCGATTTCAGATGCCGAAATTGAACGGATTGCCCGCGAGGACTATCACATGAGTCGTCCCGAGGAAACCGTGTACAGGGTCATTACCGAGAAATAGCAGCCTTACGAAACCCCATGGGGCCGATAGGCATACGGATTTTACCATCAGCTCCTTTTGCGCATTATGTCTGATTCCCGCCTTGCCATCGGCATCGATCTAGGAGGCACTTCCATCAAGGCGGGCCTGGTTTGCGAACAGCGAGGCCTGATTGGAGAGCGTTCGGTCATCACCGATTCCGAAAACGGCTCAGATCGGGTTCTGGATCAGATTGCCGCCCTGTCACGAGGGTTCATCGACGATCATCCGGCCGTCACTGGCATAGGACTGGGGTTTCCCGGGGCCGTTAATTGGGCGCGGACTGAGGCCATCAAGCCGGTCAACATCAGTGGCTGGGACCGTGTGGACGTTGCTTCAGCACTGTGCTCCCGCCTTGATCGGACCTTCCCGGTCCTGGTTGAGAATGACGCAAACGCTGCCGCGCTTGGTTCATGCCAGTTCGGAGCAGGGCAACACTTTGATTCATTCATCATGGTTACGCTGGGAACGGGGGTTGGCGGCGCGATCATCTACCAAAACCGCATTTTCCGCGGAGCGACCGGTTCGGCTGGCGAAATCGGTCACATGACCATTGATTTCAAAGGACCGCTCGCACGCAGCGGAGTGGCTGGAGCCATTGAAGCCTATCTGGGACAACGGTTTCTTTCTCGTCATGCCCGTTACCAACTCATGAATGAAAGCAACAGCCTCGTCCATGGAATGGCCGGAGAGGACTTATTGAATATGTCGCCCAAGATCCTGCACGAGGCTGCGCTTCTTGGAGACGAAGGATCCCGGGATATTTTAGCATGGGCGGGTAACAAATTGGGTATTGTTCTCGGGTCAGCCGTCAATTTGCTGGATATTCGGAAGATTGTCGTTGGCGGTGGGATTTCAGCCGCGGGGGACTTTATTCTGGCTGCTGCGAGACTTTCCTTGGTTGAGTACACGACTCCTGCCCTGCGTGATGGATTGGAAATCGTGCAGGAACCAGGCGGAAATGACATGGGAATGCTGGGCGCGGCCCACCTCATCTTCCAGCATCAGGACGGCCCCCTTTGAATCGTTCCGGAATAAGAAACTGATCAGGTCCAGGCATATCGTGGGATGGCTCCATAAAGGCGCATGGCTGTGCGCCGTGGGGCTCATGACCATGATGAATCCAGCGTACGTCTTCGGTCAGCAGGAAATCACGAGTCCGGTCACCTTCATTGCCTCCGACTCCCTGGTTTTCAATCTGCGAGGGAGCGAGCGATCGGGTACTCTACACGGCGATGCAGCGGTCACCTATGAGGACGCTTTTCTGAGCGCATGGGAAATTGATCTGCTTCTTGCCGACGAGGAGCTTCATGCACGTGGGCTCGCCTCCGATACGGGATGGGTCGGGAAACCCCTCATTCGACAGGGAGAGGACGAATTTACCGGCTCTCAGCTGGCGTTCAGCTTGCAAACGCAGCGGGGCCGTGTGGTTGGCGCCCAAACGCAGTACGAGGAGGGGTTTATCGCAGCCGATGTTGTGAAAGCCCTGGAGGATTCCACACTCTTCATCAGGAATGGTGTCTACACGACCTGCTCCTGTGTTACCGATCCCTCCTATTCGCTGCGATCCAACAAAATGAAGATGGTTGACCGTGAGTGGATTTATACAGGTCCCATCCAACTCTACTTGTTCAATATTCCTACTCCCCTATGGCTTCCATTCGGCTTTCTGCCTGCCCAGGATAATCGTCGCTCCGGTCCCCTCCCTCCCACGTATGGAGAGGATGAGTTTGGATTTTACCTCAGAGACTGGGGATGGTATTTCGCCATGAATGACTACATGGATCTGCAGCTTCAGGGTGGGTTCTGGACGCGTGGCTCCTGGGAGGTACAAACGCTGTACCGCTACAAAAAGCAGTATGCATTCGATGGACAACTGCGTGTGGATTATGGCCGATTCAGAAATGGAGAGAAGGGTGATCCTGGTTTTTCCGTTCGACGTACCCAGTCGCTGCGCTGGAACCACAATCAGAATATCGGTCAGCATTCCAACTTCAATGCCAACGTCAACCTGACCACATCGTCGTACCTGCGAGCCGTTTCTCAAGACTATACTGACCGCGTTCGACAAGACATCCAGTCCAGCGTGCGTTACTCGAAGCGTTGGAGCGGGCAGAATCTCTCCATTCAGGCCAGCCAGCGCCAGCAGTTGTCAACGGGCCAAGTCAGCATGACGTTACCGTCGCTCTCCTTCACGCAACGCTCGCTCAAGCCTTTTCAGCGCCGCAATCGTCTCCCGGGAAGCGGCGAATCCATACGGGACAAAATCACGGTCAGCTACTCGGGCTCTGTCGACAACCGATTCAGTTTCACCCCACTTCCCGACGAAGATTTGCTGGCCCGCGGGGATACCCTCGCCACAGAGATCACATGGTTCGATGCAGCTCTGTCCGCCAACGATTACCGCCGCGCCACGGGTGACGACACACAGTACGATTTCCAGGCCTCCCATCGTATTCCAATCACCGCACCGTTCTCGGTTAATCGCATTCCCCTGCTGGGAAACATCAATCTGAACTTCAATCCCAGTTTTACCTATACGGAAAATTGGTACTTGCGAACAGAGCGCCGGACACCAGCTCTCGAAGGTTCCGGTGTAGACGTAACTGCTGATCCAGGTTTCTTTGCACTGAGACAGTTCACCTCCTCTTTTTCGGCAAGTACGATCTTCTATGGGATGTTTCCGGTCAAGGCGTTCGGATTTCAAGGTCTCCGTCATACGGTGCGGCCCAATATTGGGATGTCCTTCCGTCCCGACTTCTACAATGACAGATGGGGGTACACCCGTTCCTATGAAGACGCTTCGGGCAACGAGATCGACTACCCTATCGTTTCCGGGGTGAATCGAGGACGCCAGCAATCGCTGAATTTCTCGCTGAACAACACGTTTGAGACCAAGCGTGTGCCGGCTGATTCACTCGAGACCCAGCAAGTTTCATCGGCTCTTCGGGCATTGAAGCTGTTTGATGTCAACGTCTCATCCTCGTACAACTTCGCAGCCGATTCGCTCAAGATGTCGGACGTCAGCCTGACTGCGCGAACGCGTATTCTAGGTAAGGTGGACATTGATTTGCGGAGCGCCTTCTCCCCTTATCAGCTAGGTACTACCGGCTCCCGGATCAATGAAAGTGCCTTTGCCTGGACCACGCCGTTCGGTCGTTTGACTTCAACCAGCGTCACGCTGAGAACGTCCCTGCGTTCACGTCAGGGAGCCGGAGACCGACCGGTTACGACACCCCGTGGAGGCTTCGTTCAGCCCGGAGGTCAGCTAGCAAACGCTGGCTCGGTGGTTGGTACTGGTGCTTCGACCTTCCTACAGAACACGTACGCCACCGCAGGCGCAGACTTCTCAATTCCCTGGTCGCTCAACATGGACTTCAGTTATGGAGTCACGAAACCAGGTACGATGACTATTCGACGGGCTATTCTGAACGCATCGTTCGATTTCAGCATGACGCCCAACTGGAAAGTAGCCAGCCGGACCGGATACGACTTTGAAGCCAAGCGCATGGCCACCACCAATATCAGCCTGGCGCGCGACTTTGACTGCTGGCAAATGGCCTTCAATTGGGTACCGTTTGGCCTGTATCAGTCCTGGGGATTCGATTTGCACGTCAAGAGCGGACACCTCAAGGATCTGCTCCGCATCAGACAGCCCAAATCAGACGTGCGGGATCGCTTCGGATCATTCCGCTAGCCGCTGCTACGCCACCAAGCTGACCGCAGGCGATCTATCGATCGTCCGCGACTTCCCTTGAGGCTTCAACGGTGACGAATGCTTCCGTCGGTATTTCTTGATCGCCTGGGATACGTGCTTCCAGCCGCACGCCTTCTATGTCAATAGTTAATGACGTCTGCATTCCAAGGAATTGATGGGCGACTACGTCAGCTTTCATCCCTCCTTCCCGGCCGACCCCGATATGTTCAGGTCGGATGCTCAGTACGCCACCGGTCGAGACCCCCTTGCCGGCCAATTTCAAGATCAGTCCCGGATCATCAATGATATTGCTTCCACCCAGGAAAGAGGCTACGAACGCGGTATTTGGAGCCTGGTACAGATCTCTGGGCGTTCCGGTTTGTACTATTTGGCCTGCACGCATGACGGCAATCTGATCTGAGAGGGCCATCGCTTCTTCCTGATCGTGCGTGACATAGATGCTGGTCAGTCCCAACCGATGTTGGAGAGCCTTCAATTCAGCGCGTGTCTGATGCCGCAAGGCTACATCCAGATTGGATAAGGGCTCATCGAACAGAATGACTTCCGGCTCAATGGCTACCGCCCTCGCCAACGCGGTGCGTTGCTGCTGGCCACCAGACAAAGACGTGACGGGTGTTTTGAGAAAATCAGCCATGTCGACGCGGCGCAGGGCATCCATCACCCGCTCCTTCACTTCCTCGCGAGACATGTTTCGCACCTTCAGACCGTAGGCAACATTCTCCCCCACTGTCATGTGTGGAAAAAGTGCGTAGTTCTGAAAGACCATGGCGGTCGGACGCCGGCGAGCCTGAAGATCGGTAACGTCTTCTTCGCCGATGAACACCCGGCCCGTGTCGGGCGATTCGAATCCGGAAATGATGCGCAGTGTAGTGGACTTCCCGCACCCACTCGGCCCCAGCAGCGAAAAGAAAGATCCGGACGGGATGTCCAGGTCTATATGATCAACTGCCTTCAACGATCCAAACGAACGGGAAACCCCGCTCAGTCGGACACCTTTGGCACCGGTATGTCCGTCGTCTGCCACAGCGCGATCGCTCAGCTTCCGAGAGCAGTCTGCACTTTGTCAGCTGCCTCCTGGAACAGGATAGCTGTCTCCACTTCTAGGCCACTTTCGTCCAGAATGGCTTTGCCTTCTGCCGCATTGGTGCCTTGAAGGCGAACGATCAGCGGAAGCTTGATATCGACACGCTTGGCTGCTTCTACAATTCCGTTGGCAACGCGGTCACAACGCACAATGCCGCCGAAGATGTTTACCAAGATGGCCTTTACTTCGGGGTCTTTCAGGATGATGCGGAAGCCGGCTGCCACCGTATCAGGATTGGCACCGCCACCCACATCAAGGAAGTTGGCCGGTTCGCCACCAGCCAGCTTGATGATATCCATCGTGGCCATAGCCAGACCAGCTCCGTTGACCATACACCCGACATTTCCGTCGAGCTTGACGTAATTGAGGTGGTGCTCACCTGCCTCAACTTCCAGCGGATCCTCCTCGTGAATATCCCGAAGCTCAGCTAGGTCCTTATGACGATACATGGCGTTGTCGTCAATATTGATCTTGGCATCCACAGCCAACACGTCACCCTGCTCTGTCAGTGTGAGCGGATTGATTTCAGCAATCGAGCAATCACTTTCCTCGTAAGCGCGATACAGTGCCATGATGAATTTCACGGCTTGTTTGAAGGCGCCTCCTTCAAACCCCAGACCGAAAGCCAAACGTCGGGCCTGAAAACCCTGCAGGCCGATCACCGGATCGATCCACTCCTTCAGAATTTTCTCGGGCGTCTCCTCCGCCACGGTCTCGATCTCAACGCCGCCTTCTGTGGACGCCATGATCACAGTTTGATTACGACCACGATCCAGCGTGATACCTAGGTAGTATTCCTTGGCAATGTCCACTGCGTCTGCAATCAGAACCGAGCGTACCTCTTGTCCCTCAGGACCCGTTTGAGGCGTCTTGAGCATCATGCCCAAAATGTTGTCTGCTTTCTCCCGCACTTCGTCAACGGACTTGGCGAGCTTGACTCCTCCGCCTTTTCCGCGTCCACCTGCGTGGATCTGTGCCTTGACGACAAACAGATTGCTGTCATACTCTGCTTGCAGGCGCTCAGCAGCTGCGACAGCTTCATCTGTCGTAGTGGCAACGATGCCTGCCTGAACAGCTACCCCGTAGGAAGCGAGAATATCTTTTGCCTGGTACTCGTGGACTTTCATGGATCTGGATTTGCGTAGATTTAGGAACCGGAAACTACTGCGCCTGACGGGCTGTTTCTGTCCCGGAGCCGACGCGTCTGACTTTTTCGCTGTTTCTTTTCAGCTTCAGCACCGGGTTTGCAAAACGAACGCGTCTCAACACCCTCCATCAATGTTTTGAGGCTTGCCTAGCAGCTGACCCGCCTTTCTGACCTGACCTTCCCTCCTACGTGACCTACGACCTGCATATCATCCGACGCCTGTTCACAGGATACGTCCTCTTGATCGCGGGTCTGATCATCTTCTTCGTAGTACTACACTACGTTGAGTACGTCGACGACTTCATGGATCGGGGTGCCACCATGAAGGACGTATTTCTGGTATACTACCCCAATTACGTTCCTGAAATCGTCAAATTGACGTCGCCACTCGCGCTGTTCATCTCGGCCATTTTCCTCACCTCACGTCTGAGCCAGAGGCTGGAGCTGGCCTCCTTGCAAACGGCTGGCGTATCCCTGTATCGGTTGATGGTCCCGTTTGCTATTACCGGCTTACTCGTTTCGACCGTCATGTTCGGTTTCAATGGCTGGATCGCACCAGAGACGAACCGGGTGAGGTTGGCTTTCGAGCAGGATTACACGAAAGATGCACCTGGCCGAGCCGAGTACGCCAATATCCACAGGCAGAATGCTCCAGGAAGCGTCCTTTCCGTCAATTTCTACGAGCGCCGCTCGATGACGGCTACAAGCGTTACGTTACAGCAGTTTTCCGAGGAAGGATCGCTGCTTCAGCGTATTGACGCCGATCGAATGGTTTGGAATGACTCCTTGAAAGTGTGGACCTTGATGAGTCCCATCATCCGCACGTTCGACGAAAACGGTGAGCGGACTCGCCGCGAAATGGCCTCGTTGGACACCACGCTTGCGTTGGGTCCTCGTGATTTGGCACGCGTGCAGGGAGACGTCGAAGCCATGACCATAACCGAAGCCCGGGCTTATCTGCAAACGCTCCAACGAACGGCCGCCAATCGAACGGGGGCGTCTCTGGTCGGCTATCACACAAAGTTCTCTTATCCCTTCGCCAACCTGATCCTTGTTTTACTTGCGGTCCCCCTGGCCAGCGTTCGGCGCCGCGGAGGACACGCGGTTCAGCTTGGGATCGGTTTGTTTGTGGCCTTTACTTATCTGGCCATCATGAAACTGACTGAACCATTTGGATACGCTGGTACGCTTTCGCCTGTGGTAACGGCATGGCTACCCCACATCCTGTTTGCCCTCTTGGCAGGTTGGTTCTTGTGGCGAACGAGGACCTAGTTTTTCTTCGAAGGACCTGAATCTTTTCTATCGAAGGCGGACAAGCGTATGCGTTGAAGCGCCCTCCGGGTGCGTCAAACGTGCGAAATACGTACCGGCTGGAAGACGTCCTCCCTCTATGACAACAGAATGTGTTCCTGGGCTCAAAGGACTGTCCAGTAAACGCTGTACGCTGCGGCCATTTACATCGAACAGATGGAGCGATACATATCCAGCCGTTCGCAAGGAGAATTCCAGCGTTGTTCGCGTCTGAAATGGATTCGGATAATTTCGCATTGACACATCAGGGACAGGCACGTGGGGAGTAGCTGTCGAGGTCGCATACGATGAATCGATAATCGGCAGATGAGCATATTCACCTCCCAAAATGGTGTTGACGTCCTCCTGCTCTATTCCGAATCAATCGCTCAGGACCGAACCGTAGACACTTCGGAAGTCCACGCCATACTTGAGATTTCCCCCGTCATCCAGATCCGACAGGCTCGGATGAGCCCCGTGTATCCCTCCCGCAATTCCGCCTCCGAACAAGAACAGAGGGGCTGCTGTCCCGTGATCCGTTCCCCCAGAGCCGTTTTGGTAGACGCGACGACCGAACTAAGAAAACGTCATGACTACAACACGCTTGTCAAGCTCGTCAACCTGTAAATCGGCCATGAACGATCCGATGGCACCGGAGAGCTCACTCATCAGCGCAGCGTGGCGATTGATCTGATTGGAGTGAGTGTCAAACCCGCCAAGATTGATATGGTACATACTCGCCCCCAGACCTCCCCGGATCAGACGAGCGTGAAGATGCTTTGCCTGGGAAAGCGTCAGCGGCGTTGAAAGGGGATCTGTCGAAGTACTCAGACCAATCGGTCCAGCCCCTTCGACCATACGTATCGAATCCGTGCCCATGGATATGCAGCGAGATACTGGTGAAAAAGGTTTCACCCAGCAGGGTGAACCAACGCTTTCACAGTATCGGCATACACGGGAGCGGTTCTATCACAGAAGTGTCACAAAACCTACTCGAATTCGACCGGCACAGGTCGCCCTACGCTTCGCCCCCTGGCATTCCGAAATGAACGGCGGGGCCCTGTTGCTGCGGTTCGTCTATCTCTCCGTGCGCCTGCTCGAACCGGTTGATATTGTCGGCCAGCGCTCGAAGCAAACGCTTTGCGTGCGGCGGGGACACAATGATCCGACTTTTGACGCGTGCTTTTGGCACTCCAGGCATCACCCGAATGAAATCCATGATGAACTCCTCTGCCGAATGGGCCAACATGACCAGATTGGAGTACGTCCCCTCGGCGATGTCTTCGCTCAATTCGATATTCAGCTGAGGTCCACTCGGCCGCTGATCGTCATTCTTCTCACTCATGGTATTCCCTTATGCGGTTGGGTTGGTGCGTGATGCGAGGGCTTCAATCAAGTCACTCTTGGTAATGATCCGCAAGGCACCATCTGTTTTACGTACCAGAACGGCTCCCGGGGCCTCACGCAGCAGGCCACTCAAGCCACTGACGGGCATGGAAGCGTCAACAACGGTCAGCGGATCGCCCATAATATCGGATACGGTATGATCCTTGGCGCCCGGCTCGTCAATCAATCGATTCAAAACGACCGACTCAGTCAAACATCCAACCACATCCTCTCCAGACAGCACCGGAAGCTGGGAGACCGAATTGTCTACCATGCGAGAAATCGCAGTTTGAAGCGTGTCTGACGGACTGACGGCAATTACACCTTTCCCCCCTGAGTTGATGAGCTCACCGGCAACCAGTTCGCCTTCCTCATCCAGGAATCCGTGACCGCGCATCCACGTGTCGTTGTACGTTTTTGATAGATACCGAAATCCACTGTCCGGCAGCAGAACCACAACAACATCATTGGGCGACAATTGAGCCTGATGGGTTTCCAGCCATTTCACTGCGCCACTGACAGCCAGGCCGCAGGACTGCCCTACGAATAGCCCTTCTTCCTTTGCCAGTCGACGCGTCATGACCATGTTCTCCCGATCCGTAGAACGAACGAAGTCATCAATGATGTCGAAGTCCATGTTTCCAGCCAGAATATCCTCTCCCGCCCCTTCGGTCAGATACGGATAGATCTCTGCTTCGTCGAACTCCCGGGTAAAGAAATACTTGTGGTACACGGAGCCGAACGTATCCACCCCAATGACTTTTATGTCAGGATTCTGCTCTTTCAGATAGCGCGCAGCGCCGGAAATCGTGCCTCCCGTACCTGCCGATGCGATGTAGTGGGTTATGCGTCCTTCCGTCTGATCCCACAGTTCAGGCCCAGTGGTTTCGTAGTGAGCCTGTGCGTTGGCCGGATTATCATATTGATTGAGATGTACGGCTCCGGGAATTTTTTTGGCCAGCCGAGCAGATACCGAGTAGTAGGAGCGAGGATCTTCGGGCGCCACATTCGTGGGACAAATCATGACCTTGGCACCCAAAGCACGCAAGACATCCGCCTTCTCCGGACTCTGCTTGTCTGTTGTAACGAAGACACACTTGTATCCCTTCTTGATAGCAGCCAGAGCGATACCTGCGCCTGTGTTTCCGCTGGTACCCTCCACAATGGTACCCCCTGGCTTGAGATCTCCCGCACGCTCTGCCGCCTCGATCATGGCGAGGCCAATACGATCCTTAACGGAACCGCCAGGATTGAAATACTCGACCTTTGCCAGAACCGTGCATGGGAGGTCTTTTGTGATGGCATTGAGCTTGATAAGAGGCGTGTTGCCGATAGCATCAACGATGGAATCGAACCACATGGGTATAGAGAATGATTGTGGGATTGGGAAGAGTCGAATCAGGAGGCCAAGAGCAAACGTTGAAGGGCCTATATTCCAGCAGTCGCCGCAAAGTACGATTTTGTCCCAGTGACTTCTTCCTTACTTGCTCGATTGTCCCGGTATTGACACAGAACTCGCAGCTTGCACTCCCGGCCCTGCCGAACTTCCTCTCATCAGCACACCATGGAACCCCTTCCCTCCCTGGAGCCCGACCTGCTGGTTGCCACGGTTGATGCGCAAGGCGCACCGCTTTCTCGAAATGAGGCGTGGTCTCACGTGTTTGGCAGTGGCGACTCGCTGTGAGCCCGACTGTCCCCTGGTGATCGGGATTTGGCTGCGAGAAACCTCGAAGAAGCGCTTGGTGGTTCGCTCGTCACCCATGCCTTGTTCATGATTCCGTCCCGGCAGCGGGATATCCCGACGCCTGTATTGATACACTTCGTACCGGTCCCAGACGCAAGCGATGGACGTATTTGCGCCGTATCCCTCACGGGCGAAGTGCTTACAGAGCCCACTACCTGGACCGAAAGCCAAACGCAGCGACATCGCATGGAGACGCTGGGACGCATGACGATGGGGATGGCGCATGATTTCAATAATCTGCTCTCTGGCATCCTTGGACACCTGGAGCTGTGGCGTATTGAATCCCCACCTGCACCAGCGCAGGAAGCTCACCTGAATACAATTGAATCGGCCGCCTCCTCGGGAGCGGATCTCATTGCCCGCATTCAACGCTATATCCGGCAGGAGGCACAGTCCAGTTTCGAGTCACTCGACATGAATGCGTTGATTGAGGATTGTCTGCAATTCACTCGCCCCTATTGGTACAACGAACCACGGCGACAGGGTATCCATATTGAAGCGACCTTTGAGGCGGGCCAGATCCCGCCTGTTCGCGGGACTCGAAGCGAATTGCGGGATGTTTTTGTCAACCTGATCCTGAATGCCATCCATGCCCTGCCTGAAGGCGGGACCATCGCCGTGCGATCTTTCGTGGATGAGGAAGGCGTAGGAATCGAAGTTGCTGATTCTGGTACAGGGATGCCCACTGATGTCGCAAAGCGGGTATTCGAGCCTCTCTTTTCCACCAAAGGAGAAGTGGGAAACGGGATGGGGTTGGCCGTTGCGGCTGGAACGATGCGTGAGCATGGTGGCAGCATTGCGGTCCAATCGACCGAGGGAGAAGGCACGGTGTTCACCCTTCGCTTTCCTTCTGAACGTGAGACACAGCCGACCCAAGCGGTACGCGTTCCCAGCGATAAACAGATCGATCAGATTGAAGCGCAAACGATCCTGGTGGTTGATGACGAGGACATGGTGCGGAATGTGATTTCTCGACTTTTGACGCTGCGAGGCCATAACGCGGTCTCCGCAGCTTCGGCTCATGAGGCTCTCGACCGGCTGAATGACGAGGAATGGGACCTGATCCTTACCGATCAAGGCATGCCTGGAATGACCGGACGAGAGTTTGCGCACCAGGTTCGAAAGCGTATGCCGGAAGTCCCTATCCTGCTTCTGACGGGAGATACGGACATCGATGTCAATCCTGCGGAAATCAACCGCGTACTGACAAAGCCGTTCAAGATTGACGATGTTCAGGCGGTAATTGCGGAACTGACCTGACGAATGGGCCGGATCTTTGCCACCGTCAGGACACATTGTCAGTGATTTTAACGTATTTCGTCTGTTTCCTCATTTGGCCTGGTTGTTGTACCCGGCCCGATGACGATCCAGCCAATCAGTTTCTGCTACATGCACTCAGACATCGTACTTCTGCTCGACGACGATCCGGAACAGAGTATTCCGCTGCCAACCGCTGACGAAGAGAAGGAAATGAGCCGGTCGGACATTCCCGACACGCTCCCCATCTTGACGCTACGCAACACAGTCCTCTTCCCCGGTGTGGTACTGCCCATTACGGTGGGACGTGATACCTCTCTGAAACTGGTAAAAGACGCTTTCAGCGATGATCGCCTGATTGGCGTCGTAGCTCAGCGCAGCGCCGACACAGAGGATCCAACACCGGACGACCTGTATGAGTACGGTACGGTTGCCAGCATCCTGAAGCTCATCAAGATGCCCGATGGGTCCAAGTCCATCGTGATTCAGGGAAAACGACGTTTTCGCGTCTCCCAATATGTGGATACGGAGCCCTATTTCACGGCACGGGTCGAGCCGATCGTGGAAGACATGGGTGATGAGGATATCGAAGTGCAGGCCCGTATCCGTTCGATCAAGGAGCTGGCCATTCAGATTGTAAACCTGTCGCCCAACCTTCCCAGCGAGGCGGCATATGCGATTCAAAATATCGAGTCGCCGACCTTCCTGATTCATTTTATTGCCTCCAATCTTCAGATTGAGGTGGAAGACAAGCAGGAGTTGCTCGAGACCCTTCCTTTGATTGACCGGGCCGAGCTGGTCATGGAGCACCTGAATCAGGAGCTTCAGGTCCTGCAGCTCTCAGAAGAAATCCGTTCTCGCGTCAAGACGGATGTCGATCAGCAGCAACGGGAATACCTGCTTCGCCAGCAATTGAAGGCCATTCAGGATGAACTGGGCGAGTCAGAGGGAAATGCCGGTGAGGTTCGCGAGCTGCGCGAAAAGGCGGCAAAGAAGCCCCTTCCCGATCATGTCAAGGAGATCCTGAACAAAGAGCTGGAGAAACTGGCCCGCTCCAACCCTGCGTCGCCCGACTATGCAGTGACACGCAACTATGTTGACTGGATCCTGGATATACCCTGGCTGGAATATTCCAAGGACAAGCTCGACATCAAGAAGGCGGGCAACATTCTGAATGAGGACCATTACGGTCTCGAGTCGGTCAAGCAGCGCATCCTGGAGTATTTGGCCGTCCTGAAGTTGAAGGGTGACATGAAGGCACCCATTCTATGTTTTCATGGACCTCCAGGGGTTGGGAAAACCAGTCTGGGAAAAAGCATCGCGCGGGCACTCGGTCGGGAATTCGTCCGTATGTCCCTCGGTGGCGTTCGCGACGAGGCAGAAATTCGTGGTCACCGTCGCACCTATGTCGGCGCATTGCCCGGACGGGTGATCCAGGGGATGAAAAAGGCCGGTACAGCCAACCCGGTATTCATGCTGGATGAGGTCGACAAGTTAGGCTCAGATTTCAGGGGGGATCCGTCCTCCGCTCTGCTTGAAGTGCTGGACCCCGAGCAGAACAATGCATTCAACGACCACTACCTGGAAGCTGATTACGATCTCTCGAAAGTCCTCTTCATTGCTACGGCCAACTATCTCGAGCGCATCCCTGCACCGCTTCGCGACCGCATGGAAATGATCGAGATCAACGGATATACCCAGGAAGAAAAGTTGGCGATCGCCAAGCAGTATCTGGTTCCGAGACAAATTGAGCGCAATGGTCTCACCAATGACCAGTTCTCACTGACCAAGAAGGCTCTTGAGCTGGTCATTGACGGCTACACGCGCGAGTCCGGGGTACGCCAGTTGGAACGAACCATTGGTTCTGTAGCACGTGGCGTAGCCAAAAAAGTGGCCATGGGCGAATCGGAAGGCGAGAAAGTAGAGCCTGAAGAAATTGAGTCCTACCTCAAGGCGCGCAGGTATTTCTCGGATGTGGCCGAACGTACGGCTGTTCCGGGTGTGGCAACTGGATTGGCCTGGACACCCGTCGGTGGGGACATCCTGTTCATAGAGGCCTCGGTGTCACGAGGCAACGGTCGGATGATCCTCACGGGTCAGCTGGGCGATGTCATGAAGGAATCGGCGCAAGCTGCCCTTTCCTATGTAAAAGCGAATTCCGACACGTGGGATATCCCTGCCGATGCTTTCAGGTACTGGGATCTGCATATTCACGTACCGGCTGGTGCCATTCCGAAAGATGGCCCCTCAGCGGGGGTGGCTATGCTGAGTGCCTTGATCTCGATTTACACCCAGCGCAAGGTCAAGCACAATATCGCAATGACCGGAGAGATAACTCTTCGTGGTATGGTTCTGCCCGTAGGCGGCATCAAGGAGAAGGTACTCGCGGCAAAGCGTGCCGGCATCAAACATGTGATCCTCCCGCAGAAGAACAAGAAGGATGTGGAGGAAATCAAACCTTCGTCCTTGAGAGGCTTGGCCATTTCGTACGTCAGCCGAATGGAGGACGTCGTAGGTCAAGTATTGCTCAAAACGCAGGCCAACAACCCGGCGACCTACTTTACTATCCCGGACAAGGAAAGGATGGGACGAGGATTAGGATCGGGTTCAGCCACGCAAGCGAACGCCTGATCTGTTTCAGACGCGATCTTCGTCGATGATCTTGGCGTCTTCAACGCCATCATCTATTTCGTCATTGAACGCTTTTTCGGCCTCGGTCCAAACTGTTCCAATGGCGCCAACGGTGAAGTCCAGTATCTCACCCAACGTCTTGAAGGCACTTCCGGCAATGAAGACTGCTTTGCCCACCGGATTCAGCCGGTTGAATTCAACCAGTCTGTTGTCTGGCTCAGCCATCTGACTCGCTCTTCTTCTTGGTCGTCTTTTTGGTCTTCGAGCTGCTCTTGGAGCTCCCTTTCTTGGCGCTCTTCTTTGCCTTCGCGCTTTGGTCTGCGTCGGCATCAGCCCCTGACTCATCGACATCTTCTACGACGATTTCCTCGTCCGACGATCCCTGATACTTGCGGGCTTCCGCCTCGGCCGTCTCGCATGCCTGCTTGAACGCTTCTGAAACCTGCTCAGAGACCTCCCGCAGCCCCTCGGTAACCGTATGGACGATTGATTCTACCAGAAACGCGGCTTTCTCTTCAGTACCCAGATCGTCAAACTGACTTCGGGCCTGTTCATAAGCATCCGATCGGCTATGCCCTGATTCCTGCTCAGCGTGGTCGTGCTCGGCAGCATCGTCGTGTTTGTTGGCCTGTTCTTTGTCCGACATGACTGGTCCTCATTTGCGTGTTATGCCCCTTTCAACGGAATGGCTCTCGTGAGGTTACATATCGCCGCGGGATCTTCGACTACGATGTCAGGAACGGCACTCTCCATGAAAGCAAACGGGCGGGCGGCCATCTGGCCGCCCGCCCGTCACGAACTGATTCAACCCACGGCCGGAAAAGGCGCATGGATGAATAAGCCTGAGTCCGCCTTACTCTGCTGCCAGCGCTGCCTGGGCAGCGGCAAGACGAGCAATCGGTACTCGGAACGGTGAGCAGGACACGTAATCCATGCCCACTTCGAAGCAGAAATGTACCGAGCGTGGATCACCACCATGCTCGCCACAAATTCCCACCTTCAGGCCTTCACGCGCTGAACGACCGCGCTCGGTGCCCATCCGGACCAGCTGACCGACACCATTGACGTCGAGTGACTGGAAAGGATCATCGGCAAGAATCTTACGATCGACGTACTCAGGCAGAAAGACGCCTGCATCGTCTCGGCTGTAACCGAAGGTCATCTGCGTGAGATCGTTCGTTCCAAAGGAGAAGAACTCTGCTTCGGCGGCGACCTGGTCTGCCGTCAGTGCTGCACGTGGGATCTCGATCATGGTACCGATCAGGTAATCCACGCGAGCGCCCTTCTCTTCGAACACTTTGTCTGCAGTAGCAGAAATGACAGCTTTCTGGTTGGCAAACTCCTCGACCGTACCGATAAGAGGTACCATGATCTCGGGATGCACTGCAACACCTTCTTGGGATAATTCGACGGCTGCCTCGATAATGGCACGCGTCTGCATCTCCGTGATTTCAGGGTAGGTGATACCCAGACGGCAACCGCGGTGACCGAGCATCGGGTTGAACTCGGACAGCGACTCGACTTTGGCGTGAACCTCCTCATAGGAGACGCCCATCTTATCGGCCATCTCACGCATGCCTTCCTCACCATGAGGCAGGAACTCGTGGAGTGGCGGATCCAGCAAGCGAACCGTTACCGGCTTGCCGGCCATGGCTTTGAAGATGCCAAGGAAGTCCTCTTTCTGGTAAGGAAGCAGTTTGGCCAGGGCCGCTTTGCGTGATTCAAGGTCAGAAGCCAGAATCATCTCGCGGACACTGTCCACGCGATCGCCTTCGAAGAACATGTGCTCTGTGCGGCAAAGACCGATGCCTTCTGCACCGAATTCGATGGCTTTCTCCGAGTCAGCAGGTGAGTCGGCATTCGTACGCACGTTCATCGTGCGGTACTCGTCGGCCCACGCCATGAACGTTCCAAAATCACCGGTAAGCTCGGGAGCTACAAGGCTCTGAGCACCGACGATGACCTCGCCCGTCGTACCATTGATGGAAACCCAATCTCCGTCGTTGACCGTCGTGTCACCGACCTTGAAGGAGCCACTCTTGTAGTCGATAACGACATCGCCGCAACCGGCGACACAGGGCTTGCCCCAACCACGGGCTACAACGGCAGCATGGCTCGTCATGCCACCACGGCTGGTGAGGATACCCTCTGCAGCATTCATCCCGCCAACGTCTTCCGGACTGGTCTCGATACGGACCAGGATGACTTTCTCGCCTGCTGCGTGACGGGCTTCCGCTTCGTCTGCGGAGAAGACCACTTTACCCACGGCGGCACCCGGTGACGCCGGAAGACCGGTCGCAATCACATCGCTCTTGTAGGCCTCTGGATCTTCGAATCCGGGGTGGAGCAGCTGATCCAGGTGACCCGGCTCGACCATGTCGCGCACAGCCTCCTTCGTGGAGATCAGTCCTTCTTCGACCATGTCCACGGCAATTTTGACTGCGGCGGCACCGGTACGCTTGCCATTTCGCGTCTGCAGGATGAACAGGTTACCGTCCTGGACGGTGAACTCAATGTCCTGCATGTTGCGATAATGCTTCTCCAGACGCTCAGTGACGTCAACCAGGCGCTCGTAAGCGGCCGGAAATTCGTCAGCCATCTGGGAAATGTCTTCCGGCGTACGGATACCAGCTACAACGTCTTCACCCTGGGCGTTGACCAGGAACTCGCCGTAAAGCTTGTTCTCTCCTGTGGACGGGTTGCGCGTAAAGAGCACGCCGGTTCCACTACCTTCGCCCATGTTGCCAAATACCATGGCCTGAACGTTCACTGCCGTACCGATCAGACCGGTGATCTTGTTGATCGTACGGTACTTGACGGCACGCTCGCTGTCCCAGGAGCCAAAAACGGCATTGATGGACAGCTTGAGCTGCTCATACGGGTCATTCGGGAAGAGAGAGCCCGTATGCTGCTGGTAGATGGCTTTGTAACGCTCGACCAATTCTTTCAAGTCGTCAGCCGTCAGGTCGACGTCGTTGCTGACACCACGCTCCTGTTTCAACCCTTCGATGGCGTGCTCGAAGTACTCATGGTGGACGCCCATAACCACATCACCGAACATGTCGATAAAGCGACGATAGGAATCATATGCAAAGCGGGCGTTGCCGCTCTTGCTGGCCAGTCCTTCAACCGCGGCGTCATTCAGACCCAGGTTGAGAACAGTGTCCATCATCCCCGGCATGGATACGGCCGCGCCAGAGCGGACCGAAACGAGCAACGGGTTTTCCGAGTCGCCGAATCCGGCGCCCATCTGGGACGCGATGTGATCGATACCGTCGCGAACCTGTTCGTCGAGACTAGCTGGCCATACACCGTCGTTGTCGCTGTAGTATTTACAGCTGTCGGTGTTGATCGTGAAGCCCGGAGGTACAGGCATTCCGATCGAGCTCATTTCAGAGAGGTTTGCGCCCTTGCCGCCCAGGTGGGCTTTCATGGACTTGTCTCCTTCGGCAACAGCGTCGCCGAATTTGTAGACCAGTTTCGTCAGATTGTCAGCCATCTCTTGTATGGTATCCGTGGATGAAGTGTCTTGGCAACACGACTGGATGGGTAATCCTTGCCTGCTATCAAGCAGCACGTCGTGAGGGCCCCGCCCATGCGCATTTTTTGCTCCGGGCGAATCCGGACAAATATACGTTGCGCGTCCTCCCACCTTTGGAATTGCGTTCTAAGAAATCATTAAAGACTGGTAGCGCTTCCAGACGGATCCAGCATTTTTCGGAACGCAAGCACCGGCGACGCGTGAGAGGGGTCAATTTTGAAATGCTGGCTGCTCTCGGAACGGCCCCACATGGGAGGCCATGTTTCCGAGAATCTGCCGGCCCACTCCCCTGCGTATGCACATGAAGCGACTCGTCGTCGTCGAATCCCCGACCAAGGCCCGTACCATTCGAAAATTCCTGCCCGACAGCTACGTTGTCGAGGCGAGTATGGGCCATGTCCGAGATCTTCCGCCCTCCGCATCGCAGATACCAGAGAAGTTCAAGAAGCAGAAATGGTCACGCCTTGGCGTCAACGTCGAGGAGGACTTTTCGCCTCTCTATATCGTCCCCACGGACAAGAAAAAAGTCGTCAAGCAGCTGAAAACGGCGCTCAAAGACGCCGATGAGCTTTTTATCGCGACGGATGAAGACCGTGAGGGAGAATCCATCGGCTGGCACCTGCTGGAAGTCCTGAACCCGAAGGTGCCGGTCCGGCGCATGGTTTTCCACGAAATTACCAAGCCTGCCATCCTGGAAGCGCTCGAAAACACGCGTGAGATGGACAAGAACTTGGTCGAGGCACAGGAAACGCGACGCGTTCTGGATCGCCTGGTGGGATACTCCATCTCCCCCCTGTTGTGGAAAAAGATCGCTCCAAAGCTGTCAGCAGGACGTGTTCAGAGTGTTGCCGTCCGCATCCTGGTTCAACGTGAAAAAGAGCGCATCCTGTTTATTCCGGCAGAATACTGGGACCTGAAGGCAGGGCTGGGTACCAACGGGAATTCATTCGATGCCGTGATGACCCACTCGGCGGGACTGCGTCTCGCCTCCGGACGGGACTTCGACGACAACACGGGCCGTTTGGCGGAAGGTACCGTCGATGGTAAGGATGTGCTCGTTCTGAAGGAAGATCGAGCGCGCGAGCTCGAAGCCTCTCTTCCCAAAGGGCCTTGGACAGTGACGGAAGTTGAGCACCGTATGACAACAAGGCGTCCGACAGCTCCTTTCATTACGTCCACCCTTCAGCAGGAGTCGAGTCGCAAGCTCCGCTTGTCAGCCCGTGACACGATGCGTGTTGCACAGAAGCTGTATGAACAAGGTTTCATTACGTACATGCGAACCGACTCCACATCGCTTTCGAAAGAAGCCATATCGGCAGCACGCGATGCGGTCTCAAGCCGCTACGGAGACTCATTCTTGAGTGACGGACCTCGAACATTTTCCGGTAAGGTTCGAAACGCACAGGAGGCACACGAGGCCATCCGACCAGCTGGAACGGAGATGCGTACCTCTGAAGAAATTGGACTGGCTGGGCAGGAAGCGGCACTGTACGACCTGATCTGGAAGCGCACCATGGCTTCTCAGATGGCTGATGCCCGTATTCGAAGAACTACCGTGCGAATTGGTGCGGGCGACGGAGACGACGCATCTGTCTTCCGGGCTGGAGGTCAGACCATTGAGTTTGCCGGTTTCATGCGAGCCTATGTAGAAGGCTCCGATGATCCCGATGCCGCACTCGACAATTCGGAAAATCCGCTTCCACCCCTTGAAGAAGGCGACGTCGTAGACCTGCAGGGTCTGGAAGCGAGCGGCCATGCCACCAAGCCCCCCGCCCGTTACACGGACGCCACGCTGATTCGCATTCTCGAGCAGGAAGGAATCGGTCGTCCCAGTACGTATGCCTCCATCATAGATACCATCGTGCGACGCGGTTATGTTCGACGCGGAGGCAGCCAGCTTATTCCAACGTTTACGGCGTTCGCTACGAACAACCTGTTGGAGCAGCAATTTGGTAACCTGGTCGATACAGGCTTTACCGCCGGGATGGAGCAGGTCCTCGACGATATTGCGGACGGCAAGCTGGAAGCCACTCCTTACCTGAAGTCCTTTTATGACGGCGACAAGGGTTTGGCATCCTCAATTGATTCTGGCCTTGACTCAATAGACGCCCGTGAGGTGTCAGGTATCAGCTTTGAGAAGTGGGCGCCCTACATCGTGCGCGTGGGCAAGTATGGCCCATACGTAGAGTTGGAAGACGGCGAGGATCGCAAAGTAGCATCCATTCCGCCGGACGCAGCTCCAGGCGATATTGAGCAAGAAGACCTCGCAGGCTTCATCGCAGAAAAAGAGCGTGGCGATGACGTACTCGGTATCCATCCCGAGCACGAAATGCCTGTCTTTGTCAAAAAAGGACCCTACGGCTCCTACGTTCAGCTCGGAGACGACGAACAAGAAGGCAAACCGAAACGGATATCCGTTCCCAAGAACATGGACCCGGCGTCCGTGGATTTTGACAAGGCTCTGAAACTGCTCGAATTGCCCAAGGAGCTTGGCAACCATCCTGACACCGGTACCGTTATCAAGGCCAACATCGGCCGATACGGCCCCTATGTGCAGCATGGATCCGTATTCGCCTCCCTGAAAAAGGATGATGACATTCTCGCCATCGGGTACGATCGTGCCATTGAGTTGATCGCGGAGAAAGAAGCCCGCAACAAGCCGCTTCGGGTGATTGGGGAGCATCCTGAATCGGGCGAAATGGTTGAAATCTGGGAAGGACGCTACGGTCCCTATGTCAAGCACCAACGTGTCAATGCTTCGCTCCCTAAGAATCGACCAGCCGAATCCGTTACCATGGATGAAGCGATTGAATTGCTCAACGCCAAAGCGGTAAAGAAAAAGAGCGGTGGTCGTAAGCGCGCGTCAAAGAAGAAGTCCTGAACCCTTCGGGCCTACACTTCTCTACGTCAGGGCGATTCACCTGCCTACGTCCTGATCTCCTAACTGTATGGAGCGCAGCATGTTTATGTAGCTCTCATACCGTTCTACCGGAATCATGTCCTCGTGGACCAGCTCCTTGATATGGCATCCAGGCTCATGATCGTGCGTGCAGTTGGGAAACCGACACTGACCCAGGTTTTCGCGGAATTCGACGAAGCAATGAGCGAGGTCGGGGGCCTCTATCTCAACCAGTCCAAACTCACGTAGACCAGGCGTATCGCCTATGAACCCAGCGTTTGGGTGCATCTCGCTGATGGGAATCAGCTCCGCATACGTCGTCGTATGCTTTCCTTTCTGCGTGGCCTCACTGATGCCTCCAGTCCGCAATGCCAGGTCCGCGTCGAGCGCATTCAAAAGCGAGGACTTCCCTACGCCCGAGGGCCCGACCAGTACGTGTACACCACTGGCCATCCCCGCCTTGAGTTCTTTGATGCCTTTACCATCCTTGACTGATGTGAACATCATGTCGTACCCCATGCCGGCATAGAGCTCTACGAAGAAGCTGATATACTCTTCAGCCTTCTCGTCCATCAAATCCGTTTTGTTGATGATGATACCAGCTTCGATCCCACGATACTCGGCCATCACCAGGAATCGATCGATGAATCCCGGATTCATGCGAGGCTTTCGTACGCTCTGAACTACCCAGGCCTTGTCCAGATTTGCAATGATCACATGCTCCTTGCCCACCTTGCGCCCGGCGGCGCGTCGGCTGAGTTTGCCGTGACGTTCGCGACGTTCTACAATGACACCTGATCCGTCAGGGTTGACCTGGATCACGACCCGATCTCCGATCACAACGGGATTGGTCGCATCTTCCTCCTGTAGCCGGAATATTCCTCGGATCGTACAGGAAACGACTCCTTCCTCTGTCAACACTTCATGCCGACTACCAGTTGATCGAAGAACGAGTCCTTCCACGTCAAGACCGAACCTTTGAGCGGGCACTCACCGGCTCCACATCGAGTACTTCGTCGCCGTCTTCCAACGATATTCGGGTCGAGGCATCGTGTGCTGTCAGCTGTTTGCTTGCTGAGCCCATTTTTACAACTTCGATTTCCAAATCCTCAATTTTCGAGGCCAAGGGTGCTGTGGCATCTTCGACTGCCCGTCGCATCATCGACTCCAGCTCGCTCGTGGTCATGCTCGACTCTGCCGAAGAGCCCGCAGATCCTCGCTGTTTGCGACGATGACGCAAAATCATGCTGGTCATCGTCAAGCCGAAAAAGCTCATGACAGCGAGGACAAGCAGGACAAATACTTCTTCAGGCATGGTTCTCGGGGGGATGCTTCAAAAGATCAGACGATGCCAGATTAGATGGCTTCTGGAGGATGAACACCGGAATCTGCCGTATCGCCCGATGAAAGTATCGGTGCCTCCGCGCTCGGACCAGACGAGAGCTGTTTCTGCTCAAGCTGATCGATACGTTCCCGTAGGGGCTCCGTGGCATCCGATACAGCACTCGCAATCATTTCCTGAAGCTCAGACATCAGCAAGGTAGAGTCCGCTGGTTGTCCGCCTGATTCAAGCAGTTTCGATTTCGAGTAATCGAGCCCCATCTTGACAACTATCAAGGTGAAGCTCAGAACCATGGCTACAATGACGATGCCCATCTCTAACGTGGCTTGCGGGAAGCGTGACTCCGACGAACATTCCTACGCCGGATCGAACGACCAAGTTACGCATTGCAGGCGGCTTCTATGGTGAATCCCGCCAGCAGGACACCTCTTGCCGCGTCTAGAGATCGTTTCCGCGCGGCGTGAAGGACTGAATGCCCGTCAGCTCGCGGCCCAGGATCAGGCCATGGATGTCGTACGTACCCTCGTACGTGTTTACGCTTTCGAGATTGACCAAGTGATGGATCACCCGGTATTCACCCGTAATGCCATTCCCGCCCATCATGTCCCGAGCCACGCGTGCGATATCCAGCGCCCGTCCACAGTTATTGCGTTTGGCCAGAGAAATCATGCCCGGATGAGCCTGTCCAGTATCCTTGAGCTGTCCGAGACGCCATGATAGAAGCTGCATCTGGGTGATCTCTGTCACCATATTGGCAAGCTTCGTCTGCGGGAGCTGCATCGCCGCAAGCGGATAGCCGAACTGCTTGCGCTCCATGACATACTGACGCGCCCGTGAGAAACAGTTTTCAGCAGCGCCCAGGGTGCCCCAAACGATTCCGTAGCGTGCGTTGTTGAGGCAAGAGAACGGTCCCTTCAGTCCCTTGACATCGGGAAACATGTTTTCCTCAGGCACGAACACATTGTCCATCACGATTTCGCCGGTGTGGGAAGCGCGAAGGGACATCTTGTTGTGGGTAACGGGAGCAGAAAGGCCCTCCATGCCCTTCTCGAGGACAAACCCACGAATAACGCCCTTATCACCTGGGTTCTCTTTCAACTTGGCCCAGACTACAAAGACATCCGCCACCGGAGAGTTTGTAATCCACATCTTGGCACCATTCAGAATGAACCCGCCATCGCCGCGAACCGCAGTAGTAACCATGGAGCCGGGATCCGATCCGTGATCGGGCTCCGTCAGTCCAAAACACCCAATCCATTCAGCTGAGGCAAGCTTCGGCAGGTATTTGCGACGCATCTCCTCAGTACCAAAGTCGTAGATCGGGTACATGACCAGCGAGGACTGGACCGATGCGAATGATCGGTAGCCTGAATCTACGCGCTCCAGCTCGCGAGCAATGAGGCCATACGATGTGTAGGAAGCGCCTACACCGCCATACTCTTCCGGAATGGTCGCACCCAGCAGGCCCAACTCTCCAAGCTCACGAGGAATTTCTTCGTGGAAGATGCCCTCTTGATTGCCTTCCATCGCCCGGGGCTCCAATTGGGTCTGGGCATATTCACGAGCTGATTCCATGATCAGACGCTCTTCCTCTCCAAGCAGGGATTCAAACTGGAAGACGTCGTCGGGATTGAAGAAGGGCTTCGACATACGAAACACTACTGGTAAAATTGTGATGATGGTGTGGCCATGGGCCGTCGAAGAAGATACCGACGAGACCGCCCGACAGGAAGCGCTTTTGTAGGCCGTTCACGGAACTTGACGGGATCTCCATCATGTTTTCTCCAACTGAGAGGTCTCTCCAGCCACGAGCTTGCCTCGTGATTCCTACATTCCGCCTCATTTCACTCTCTTCCGACTCATGCAGGCGGTTTCCATCATCGGTTGTGGCCTCATGGGCGGGTCCATTGGACTCGCCTTGAAATCCACGCGTCCTACCCTCTTCGTGCGAGGATGGGATGCGCCGGGATCATTGGAAATGGCACTTCAACGAGGGGCGATTGATCAAGCTGCTGAAAGCTTGGAAGACTGCGTAAGCGGTGCTGACGTGGTCATCCTGGCTACCCCCCTCTCCGCTACAATGCAGATCATTGAGGAGCTCAAGGGGATTCTGCATCCAGACACCTGGCTGCATGACCTCTGTTCGGTTAAAGTGCCCGTCACTGAGCGGATCCGATCGGTTCTGCAGCATGATCGATTTCTGGGCGGCCATCCAATGACGGGTTCGGAGAAAGCGGGCATCAGATTCGCAGACGGAGCTCTGTACGAGAATGCGACCTATGTCCTCTGCGCAGATGAGCGCATGCCACGCGATGATTCGTTTGAGGCCCTTCTGGATATTCTCGGGGCAACGGGTGCACGATTGCTTGAAATGCCGGGAGATGTACATGACCGTATCGCGGCTCACGTTTCACACGTTCCGCAGCTGCTATCTGTTTTGCTGGTCAATCTGGCAGATCGCGCCAAAGAACGCGACCCGGACGTCCTGCGGTTGGCAGCTGGCGGATTTCGGGACATGACACGTATCGCGGGTTCTCCCTTTCCCATGTGGGAGGACATTCTCGCAGCCAACGGGAAGGAAGTCTCCGCCGCATTGACATCTTTCAAAGACTTGCTCGAAGAGCTGCTGCTGGACCTGGACGCGAAGGCATTTCCTCACATTGGAGAACGATTTCACCAAGCTGAGCAGACGCGTGATTTCATCCCCTCTGATGGCAAAGGCTTTCTCAAACCTCTCGCAGATGTGTTTGTGTTCACCGCAGATCGCCCCGGCGCGTTGGTAGCGCTCACATCGGCCTTGTACGAAGCCGATCTCAGCATCAAGGATATCGAACTTTTGCGGATCCGTGAAAACAGGGGTGGAACGTTTCGTCTTGGTTTTGACTCATCGGGCGAAGCTATCCAGGCCATTTCCGTACTATCGGAGGCGGGCTTCACAGCCTATCGTTTGTAAGACGCGCCGGTCAAGAATTCTCCAATTGATAAGGGCCTCGCGCTGTTCGATTGCCTACCCCTGAAGAGGCGCGTATCATGCGGCCATTCGAGATTGAGAACCCATCCAAAAGTGCTGTGTCTGCTCCTTCTGACCTCAAGCGAACGCCCCTCCATGACCGTCACGTCGCGCTCGGCGCCAAGATGGTGCCATTTGCTGGCTTCGATATGCCGGTTCAGTATTCTGGAATCCTGGACGAGCACCACGCCGTCCGGACGCAGGCAGGCTTGTTTGATGTAAGCCACATGGGCGAAGTACGCGTCCAAGGACCAGAGGCATTCGCCTTTGTGCAATACCTCGTTTCAAACGATGTGTCCAAGCTGGTCGACGGTAAAGCCCTGTACACCGTCATGTGTAAGCCGGACGGAGGTATCGTAGACGACCTGTTGGTGTACCGACTGGCAGAAAATGACTATATGCTGGTCATCAATGCATCCAATATCGACGGAGATGTGGCATGGATGCATGCCAACAATCCCATGGGTGCATCCCTGACCAACGTCAGTGACGCTGTCGGCCTGTTGGCGTTGCAAGGTCCGGCAAGCTTTGACGTGCTCAAGGCAGCTACAGGCTTCGATGCCTCATCCCTGGCGTTCTATACGTTCGCACAGCCTGAAAATGGCAGCTTTCTCGACCTGAGTGACGTCATTATTTCCCGAACCGGCTACACCGGCGAGGTAGGCGTGGAGATTTACGTCAAAGCCGAAGATGCCGGTACGGTGTGGGATGCCTTGATGGAGCAAGCTGAGGCCTTTGGAATGAAGCCGACCGGCCTTGGTGCCCGAGACACATTGCGCCTCGAAAGCGGATACTGCCTCTACGGGAACGACATATCTCTCGAGACGAATCCGCTGGAAGCAGGCCTCGGTTGGATCACCAAGCTGGAGTCAAGCGATTTTGTAGGTCGTGATCGACTGGCAACGATCAAGGAGAAAGGTCCGGCACGCAAACTGGTCGGATTCGTCGTCAATGAACGAGGCATCCCCCGCCAGGGATACGAGATCCTGAGTACGGCCGGAGAAGAGATTGGCGTAGTCACCAGCGGGAGCCAGTCCCCTGTTCTGAACAAGGGAATCGGATTGGGATACGTTCAAAACGACGCAAGCTATACAAGCCCCGGTTCGGTAATCACAATTTCGCAGGGTCGGAGAACCTTTGAGGTCACGGTCACAAAACCTCCATTCCACAAGAATGCAGGCGCGTGATGCGTTGGCGGTTAGGAGGTTATCTGCGTAGATTCCCCCATGCCGACAACAGTCCAGAAGCGCAAACCATCGCGCTCCCAAAAGAATTCCCAGAAGTCCCTCGTCTCCGCTGAGCGAAAGCGGGAGGTCCTTGGTCTATTGACCATTGTCGCCTCGTTGCTCGTTGCTCTGGCAGTACTCACCTATCATCCGGCTGATGACATGCTGGCGAGGCGTTTCTCCCTGGATTCGCTTATCGCCCCGGGCTCGCGGAATGCCGCCAATGCCCTCGGACTGACTGGTGCTGCCATCGCCCGTCTTCTTGTCCCGGGTCTTCTCGGTTACTGTGTCCTGTTTCTACCGATCCTGGGCGGGATTTGGGGTTACAGTTGGTTGCGCCATCGGGCCATCGAACGTCTTCCGATGGCCAGTCTTCTGTCATTCGGAGGAGCCTATCTGCTCGCGACGCTCTTTGCATGGATTTCCATTTCTGCCTCGGCGGATCTGATTGCCTGGAGTGGAGCCGTTGGACAAGGAACAGCGCTTTGGATGCAGCAGATCTTCGGCGCTACAGGCTCCCTGATCATCATCCTGGCTTTCCTGGCCTCGTCGCTGCTGCTTCTGATCGATCGGGATATCCAACGCAGCATGGATCGGCTGGAAAATGGATTCGCAGCTATCAGAAGAGGATGGAGTGAGCGCGGAGAGCGTCGCAAGGAGCGGAAACTGGAGAAAGCACAGGCCCAGAAAGAGGCGACAAAGCAACGCGAGGCCGACAAGAAACAAGCGGCACGTAAACGGGAAGAAGAGCGCCTGACTCGTAAGAGATCAGAACCTGCTCCGGCCGTACAATCGCCTCAACGTCCTGAGGCCGAACCGGCTCCTGTTGCCCCACCTTCGGTACCACCTGCGGTGAAATCGCCTGAAGCGGCTCCTGCCGCTGGCATCGAGGATGTAGAAATAGTCGTCCATGAGCAAAAGCGCGAAGAGAAGGCTCGTCGACTGTCCCGCAATGAATTATCAGCGGCAGACTATGCGTTTGAACAGCCTGGATTGGACCTGCTGGATGCCTCAGAGGAACAGGGCCACAGTATCGACTACGAGGAGCTTGAGGAGAACAAACAGATCCTGCTCGACAAGTTGGCGACGTACAACATCGATATCATCGCAATCGATGCTGTAGTAGGCCCGACCGTGACGCTCTACGAATTGACACCTGCACCAGGGGTCAAGATCAGTCGTATCACCTCCCTGGAGAATGACTTGGCCATGGCACTGGCTGCTCGTGGGATTCGAATGATTGCACCGATCCCGGGCAAATCCGCTATCGGCGTGGAAATCCCCAATCGCCATAGGGAATTCGTGCGTATCAAGGACATCATCGAGACGCGCACGTTCCAGGAAACGCGCATGGAACTGCCGCTTATTCTCGGCAAGTCCATTGAAGGCGAGACCATGCTGCAGGATTTGACCAAGATGCCGCACGTTCTGATTGCCGGTGCTACCGGATCAGGTAAGTCCGTCGGGGTGAATACATTTATTGCCGGCCTGCTGTACTCAGTGCCTCCGTCGCTGCTGAAATTTGTCATGATCGATCCGAAAAAGATCGAATTAGCAGCCTATGCGAGGATTGCTTCCCACTATGTCGCCATGCCGCCGGAGGCGGATGACGCCATCATCACCGACGTATCGCAGGCGCTGGGAACGCTGAAGTCCTGCGAGAAAGAGATGGAATCTCGCTATGATCTGCTGGCCAAAGCACAGGTCCGATCCATCCGCGAGTACAACAAACGTTTCAAGGACGGCGGACTCGATCCAGACGAGGAACACCGCCTATTACCGTATATCATCGTTGTCGTTGACGAGCTGGCTGACTTGATGATGACCGCTGGCAAGGACATCGAAGGGCCCATCGCCCGATTGGCGCAGATGGCCCGTGCTGTCGGCATTCATTTGATCCTGGCCACGCAACGACCGTCTGTCGATGTAATCACGGGACTCATCAAAGCCAACTTTCCGGCCCGCATCGCCTATCAGGTCGCCTCCAAGATCGATTCCCGTACCATTCTGGACCAGAACGGTGCACAGGGTCTGGTAGGCAACGGAGATCTCCTCTACATGCTGGGGTCAAAGATTGTCCGGCTGCAAGGACCGTTTGTGTCAAACGAAGAGATCGATCGCGTCACCGGATACATCGGCGATCAGGAAGGTCCGGGGCCCTATCTCCTGCCTTCCATCGAAGAAGAGTCTGGACCAGCCTCTCTTGCAGGTAGTGGCGGCGGTCCCCGTGACGAACTCTTTGAAGACGCAGCCCGCATCATTGTCCGAGCACAACAGGGCTCGGTTTCCTTGCTTCAGCGCAAACTTTCAGTAGGATATTCCCGGGCAGCCCGCATCGTTGACCAACTGGAGGACGCCGGTATCGTCGGTCCATTTGAAGGATCGAAAGCGCGCCAAGTCCTGGTTGAGGATGAGATCATGCTCGATGAGTTTCTTTCGTCCTGACCAGGAATCCGAGTAAAGCTCCTTGCCACGACTGCGGCGCAACCACTGCTAATCACTTTCGAATGAGCCTGACCGAATCACACGCACGTTTTCCGACCATCGGCATCCTGGGTGGCGGCCAGCTCGGTCGCATGACCGCGTTGGCCGCCATGCGTATGGGTATGCACGTAAAGACGTTATCCCCCTCTCCTGCTGGCCCTGTCGCCTCGCTGGGCGAGTCGGTTGTTGGTGACTGGACGGATGAGGCCGTGATGCAATCCTTCCTTCAAGGATGCGACGTCGTTACGGTAGAATCCGAGTGGGCTCCGGCCGAAGTGGCCGAACGTGCGGGTAAAGGAAAAATACCCGTCTGGCCGTCTTCAAAGACACTGCTCACCATTCGCCATAAAGGTCGTCAAAAAGATGCTGTAGGCACCGCTGGCATTCCGGTTGGAGCGTATCTGGCATGTGCAACGTTGGAGGATGCGTCAGCGGCTCTAACGGCATTCGGTGGAAAGGCCGTAGCCAAGAAGTTTGAAGGCTCTTATGACGGCTATGGCAATGCCACCGTAACCTCAATTGAGGAGCTGCAGCAGGCCTGGAAAGACCTGGCAGCAGAAGATGGTCTGCTCATGGAAGCTTTCGTGCCATTCGTACGTGAGCTCGCCGTCATGGTAGCCCGTAGGCCATCTGGAGACACGGAGGTGTATCCGGTCGTAGAAACAGAGCAGAAGGATCATCGATGCCACGCCGTTATGGCGCCGGCCCGTATTTCCAGCGCTACGTACGAAGCGGCCAGAAAGGCAGCGCTGGCGGCAGCTGAGGCGGTAGATCTGGTCGGTATGCTGGGTGTAGAGTTTTTTGAACTCGAAGATGGCGCGATTCTGTTCAATGAAATGGCACCAAGACCTCACAATACCGGTCACTACACCATCGAAGCATGTTATGCCTCCCAGTTCGAGAATCACGCACGATCCATTCTCGACCTGCCACTCGGGAGCTCTGAAATGCGAATGCCTGCTGCCGTGATGATCAACGTCCTTGGCCATCGAGCGGGCTCCGTCCGTACTGATGGCTATTCTGATGCACTGCACTCGTCTCAAGCCAGCATTCATCTGTATGGCAAGGCAGAGGCGCGTCCCAAGCGAAAGATGGGCCACGTAACCGTAACCGGTGACAATCTGGATCTGCTCCGCGCCGAAGCCGAAAAGGCCGCTGATGCAATCCATCTTTGAATCCTAATCCCTCGTTTCCATGACGTCACAAGACCAACACCAAGATGCGTCCCCTATCGTAGGCATTGCGATGGGAAGTCAATCAGACTGGCCCGTAATGGAGGCTGCCGCCGACATTCTTGCTGACTTTAGAGTCCCATTCGAGGCCCGCGTACTCAGTGCCCACCGAACACCGGAGGCTATGACGACATATGCCGAATCAGCGGTATCCAGGGGAATCAAAGTGATTATTGCTGGCGCGGGCGGCGCGGCGCATTTGCCGGGTATGATTGCCGCTTCGACGCCTCTCCCTGTGATCGGCGTTCCCGTTCCGACACGTAATCTGAAAGGAATGGACTCTCTCCTATCCATTGTTCAGATGCCCGGAGGGGTTCCTGTCGCTACTGTCGCGGTTGGAGGAGCAAAAAATGCTGGCCTGCTGGCCATCCAGATCCTGGGTACGTCCGATCCTGCGCTTCTCGAGTCCATGGAGACGTACAAAGCATCGCTGAAAAGCCTGGTCCGT